>NZ_LAVM01000046.1:0-47514 GCF_001083815.1 Nocardiopsis sp. SBT366
ACACCGACCGGGAGCGTCCGAGGGGGGAGGGGGAGGGCTCGAACCGGTATGACCTTACGCGATCACATCGTCGCGGAACAGGGGATCCCGGTGTGGTGAGTTCCCGAATTCACCGCATCCGTTCCCTTTTCTCACTCCGCCAGGGCCAGCGCCGCCTTGGCCGCGCCCTCCGCGCGCTCCCGGTCGGTGTCGACCAGGGCCAGCCTGCTGCGGCGTTCCAGCAGGTCCCCGACGTTCAGAGCTCCCTCGTGCCGCACGCCGAAGCGCAGCTCGGCGGAGGTGATGCCACGGGCGACGGGCGTCAGCGCCGCCGGATCCCCTCCGGCCTCGGCGACCACGTCGAGCGCCTCGGTCCCGTACCGGGCCACCAGGTGGCGCGGGGCGTCCAACGCGTCGAGCTCCTCGTGGGACGCGGCGCCCACGAGCGGGATCGCGCGGGTGCGGCAGGCGCTCGCGGGGAGACGGTGCGCCGCGACGAGCGCGTCCACGGTCTCCTCCGCCATCGCGCGGTAGGTGGTGAGCTTGCCGCCGACCACCGTCACCGTCCCGTTGGGCGCGACCGAGACCGAGTGCTCACGGGAGAGGTTGGCGCTGGTGTCGTCGCCCTGGAGCAGCGGCCGCAGCCCCGCGAAGGAACCGATGACGTCCGCCCTGGTCAACTTGGCCCTCAGGGCCCGGTTGAACTGGGTGAGCAGGAAGTCCACGTCCTCCTCGGGGACCTCGGGGACCCGGGCGGCGGGGCCGTCCACGGGCTCGTCGGTGAGCCCGGCGAAGACCCGGCCGTCGGGCTGGGGCAGCGCGAACACGAACCGGCTCACACTCCCCTCCAGCGGGACGGTGAGCGCGGCCGTCGGGTGGCCGAGGCTCAACCCGTCCAGGACCAGGTGGGTTCCCCTGCTGGGGCTGAGCCGGATACCGGGGTCGAGGGCGTCGGCGTGCACACCGGTCGCGTTCACCACCCCGCGCGCCCGGACCGGGATGATCCGGTCGGTGAGCTCGTCACGCAGGACCACCCCGTCCGCGCTCACGCTCTCGGCGGAGCAGCGGGTGATGATCCGGGCACCCTCGCGGGCGGCGGTTCGGGCGATGCCCACGACCAGGCGGGCGTCGTCGACCAGCTGGCCGTCGAAGGACAGGATGCCGCCGAGCAGCCCCTCGGTCCGCACCCCGGGCAGGAGGCGGGTGGTCTGGCGGGCGTTGAGGAGGCGGGGGGCGCGCAGCACCGAGGACGGGGTCCCGGAGAGCACGCGCAGGAGGTCGCCCAGACCCATACCCGCGCGGACGAACAGGGAGCGGGCCAGGCCGGAGTCTCGGAAGACGGGCACCACCATGGGCATGGGTCGGACCAGGTGGGGCGCGGTGACGCGCATGAGGACGTCGCGTTCGCGGGCGCTCTCATAGGCGATGCCGAACTGCCCCTTGGCGAGGTAGCGCAGCCCGCCGTGGACCAGTTTGGAGCTCCAGCGGCTGGTGCCGAACGCCAGGTCCTCGCGTTCGACGAGCACCGTGGACAGGCCGCGCGAGGCGGCGTCCAGGGCCACCCCCGCGCCGGTGACTCCCCCGCCGACCACCAGGACGTCCACCTCGGGACGTGCCTCCAGTTCGGCGAGGTCGGCGGCGCGCCGGGCGGCGTTCAGGGATGCGGACCGGGTCTGCTGCTGACGCATCGGGGCGTCCTTTCCGATGAGGTGGGCCGGAGCAGGGGCCGGGAACAGTGGGTCAGGGCCTCAGGTAGCCGTCCAGCATCGTGGACAGTTCGTCGACCAGGCCGTCGTGGTCGAGGACCTCGGCGAGGAGGCGGTGGGAGGTCACGGTGTTCTGCACGGTGACCATGAACAGGTGAGCGAGGACGGCGGGGTCTCCCCCGCGCACAGAGCCGTCGGCCTGCCCCTCGGCGACGGCCGGTTCGAGGAGTTCGAGCGCGGCCAGGTGGCTGCTGCCCAGCCGGTGGAAGGTGTAGGTGGCCAGGAGTTCGGGTTCGGTGTCCACGATGCGGGTGACCAGCGGGTGGGCGAGCATCGCGCGGGCGACCCTGGCGGCGTGCCGGACCAGTTGCGTGCGGATGCTCTCCGTGCCGTCCGATCTGTTGGTCCCGCCGGTGCCCACCTCCTCGGCGACGAGGATGCGCCGGAGCTCGCGGGTGAGCAGGTCCGCGACCAGGGCGGTCACGTCGGGCCAGCGCCGGTAGACGGTGGGGCGGCTGACGCCCGCGCGCCGGGCCACGTCGGTCAGGGTGGTGCGGCGGACGCCGAAGGCCTCGACGCAGGCGCGGGCCGCGTCGAGGATGTCGTCCTCTACGTTACGTTTTGACGCCATGTGTAAAACTGTAGAGCATGACCCACGATACGCGCACTGAACACGCCCCCGTCAGCCTCGCCGACACCGTCGGCACCGCTCCGGACATGAGCTGGTACGCCTGGGGCGACCCCGCCAAGGCGAAGGAGCTCGAACCCGGGCTGCGTGAACTGGTCTCCCAGGTGTTGCGCGCCAGGACCAGGGACATGCCCCCGGTGGCCCCGGAGGACGTGGAACTGCCCGCCTCCCGTCTGGACGGTCCGCTGACCGCGAGGTTCACCGAGGTCCTCGGGGCCGAGCACGTCATCGTGGACGACGCCGCCCGCCTGGTCCACTCGGGCGGCAAGAGCACCCCGGACCTGCTCGCCCGCCGCGCCGGGCGGGCCCCCGCCCCCGACGCCGTTCTCTATCCCGCCGACCACGACGAGGTGGAGCGGGTCCTGGCGCTCTGCTCGTCCGAGCGCGTCGCGGTGGTGCCCTTCGGCGGCGGCACCAGCGTGGTGGGCGGTGTCTCCCCCGTCGACGGCGGCTTCCGCGCGGTGGTCACCCTGGACCTGCGCCGTCTGAACCGCCTCGTCTCCCTGGACTCGACGTCCCTGACCGCCGTCCTCGGCGCGGGGGTGCGCACCCCGCACGCCGAGGCCATGCTGGCCGGGCACGGGCTCACCCTCGGGCACGTGCCGCAGAGCTACGAGTACGCGACCATCGGCGGATACGCGGCCACCCGCTCCAGCGGCCAGGCCTCCGCGGGCTACGGCCGGTTCGAGGACATGGTGGTGGGCCTGCGGGTGGCCACCCCGCGCGGCACCCTGGACGCGGGCGGTCCCCCGGCCTCCGCCGCCGGGCCCGACCTGCGCCGTCTGCTGGTGGGCTCGGAGGGCACGCTGGGCGTCATCACGGAGGTGGCCGTGCGCGTGCGCCCGAGGCCCGAACGGGTCCTGGACGAGGCCTGGTCCTTCCCCGACTACACCACCGGGGTGGAGGCACTGCGCACCCTGGCTCAGTCGGACACCCGGCCGACCATGGCCCGTCTGTCCGACGAGACCGAGACCTTCGTGAACGCCGCCCTCGGCGGGCGTGAGGCCGTGCCCGGCTGCCAGGCGGTGCTGGGGTTCGAGGGAACCGGGACCGAGGTCGGGGCTCGCTCGGCCGTGGTCCGACGGGTCATGGAGGCTGCGGGCGGCACCCCGCTCGGCCCGGACCCGGTGGCGCACTGGCGCGAGACCCGCTTCCACGCGCCGTACCTGCGCGACACCCTGCTGTCGGCGGGGGTCCTCGCCGAGACCCTGGAGACCGCCGCGTCCTGGAGTGACCTGCTGCCCCTGTACACGGCCGTGACGGAGGCGCTGACCGGCGCCCTCGACGACGAGGAGAGCGGGGCCGTGGTGCAGTGCCACGTCTCGCACACTTACGCCACCGGCGCCTCCCTGTACTTCACCGTGGCCACGGGGGCCGGCACGGACCCCGCCGCGCGCTGGGACCGTGCCAAGCGGGCGGCCTCGGACGCGATCGTGGCCAACGGCGGCACCATCACGCACCACCACGCCGTGGGCACCGACCACCGTCCGTGGATGGAGGCGGAACTCGGCCCGCTGGGCGGCGAGGTGCTGCGCGCGGTGAAGTCGGCGCTGGACCCGGAGGGCGTGCTCAACCCGGGCAAGCTCATCCCGGAGGCCTGAGCGCTCGGCGGAGGGAGAAGGGGCGCGGACCCGTCGGGGGTCCGCGCCGGTCCGGGCGCTCAGATGGCCGGTTCCGCCTCCCGGGAGACCTGCCGGTACAGCTGCTCGGAGAGCCGCTCCACGTAGTCGAGGGTCTCCGCCTCGTCGTAGTGGCCGTAGAGGTTGTGGCCGCCCCAGACACGAAGGTTGGCAGTGACGAAGTCGAAGTTGGCCAGGGCGGCCCGGTCGGCACTGCCCGAGTCCTCCAGGATCGCGACGGTCCCCGCGTCACCGACCCTGGTCTCGCGCCAGTCGAGCACGTCCCGGCCCAGTTCCTCGTCGAAGGTGCCGCCGTCCTCCCAGTTCAGGCGACGTTCCTGCACCAGCTCGACGACGAACTCGTTGAGTTCGCGGGCGGCTTGCGCGTCCTGCGGGTGGGGTTCGAACAACCAGACGGTGAGCCACAGTGGTTCGCGGTCGTCGCGGTCGCTCACCTGGCAGGACAGGAGGCCGAGCACCTCGGGGTCCCCTCCCCCGGTGTCTTCCCGCCTGCCCTGGAAGTCCCGGTACTGCCCGGTCGCCCTCGGGCTCCGGACGCCGGGGATCTCGTCGGTGATCTCGCGAGGCAGCACGGTCCCGCACCCCGGCAGGGAGGCGTAGGGTCCGTCGCCTCCGGAGAGGGACGCCACCACCACCCCCGTGGACACCAGGAGCAGGGCGACCGTCCCGATCCCGCCCAGGATCGGCCCCCACCTGCGACGGGGTCCCCCGCCCGGTCGGGGATGGCCTGGGCCGGTGGGCCGGGGCCCCGACGGCGGTGGACCGGGTGGGCCCGGCTGCCCCGGGAAGGGACCCTGACCGGGCTGACCCGGGAACGGCTGCTGACCAGGCTGGCCCGGGAACGGAGGCTGCCACGCCTGCCCCGGCTGCCCCGGGAAAGGATGCCGCCCCGGCTGGCCCGGGAAGGGATGCGGACCGGGCCGCCCCGGGAACGGCTGCTGCCCCGGCTGCCCGGGGAACGACTGCTGCCAGGGCGTCCCGGGGAAGGGGTCGGGCGAGCCGTGGGAGCCCGGTGCTCCGTGTGGACCGTGTGGGGGCGGGGGCTGTCCCATGGAGGTGCCTCGTGATCCGTGTCACTGGAAGACAGGTGTCTTCGGAAGGGGGATGCGTAACCCCCTCACTTCTACCCGGCACCGACCCCGCGCACCCGGTCACGGGCGCCGTCTGTCCGCTCCCGGCCATTCCGGAACGGCGCGCTCCGACCCCGCATCCGTCCCGTGCGGGGTCGGAGCCGACCGCCTACTTCTCGGCCGACCGCTTGAACTGGCGGGCGAGGTCACCGCTGACCGACTCGACGGAGTTGAACAGTTCCTGCACCTCACGAGCGTTCTCGGTGTCGCTGACCACGATCCCGCCCGCGATGTTGTCCGTGACGAACGCGCCCATGGCGAAGCCGTAGGTGTCGCCACCGCCCTCGGCGGTGGTGGCCACCGCGACGCCCTGGTCCCCGACCGACGTGTAGTTCCACAGAACCTGCCCCGTCGTGCCGTACCCGGGGTCCATGTCCGAGATCTCGCCGGGTTCGGCGGGCTCGTCCAGGAAGTCCTCGGTCACCTCCTCCTCGGTGAAGACCTCGTCCACCTCCTGGAGCGCCACCTGGTCCTCGGGGTCGAACAGCTCCGCGTAGACCTCGACGCTGACGCCGTTCGCCTCGCCCGAGCACGACAGCGTGCCGTACGACTCGCCGATGCCGTTGGACTCCGGGTCGAACTCACCGGACAGCGAGGGGACGGACCCCTCGAAGACGGGGCTCAGGACGTCGCTGTCGAAGGCGTCGGCGCAGTTGTTGGGCATGGACGTGTACACCGAGCTGGAGTTGACCGCGATCAGGACCCCGCCGAGGGCCGCGACGAGCACCACGGCGCCGACCGCCGCCCCGACGATCAGACCGGTCTTCTTCTTGGGAGCACCCTGCGGGCCGTGGCCGGGCGGGTACTGCCCGGGGGCGCCGTACGGGGGAAAGTGGCCGGGAGGACCCTGCGGAGGTTGCTGACCGAAACCTGCGGGCGGCCCCTGGGGCGGCTGCTGCCCGTATCCGGGCGGCGGGCCCTGCGGGGGGAACTGGCCAGGAGGACCCTGCGGCGGCTGGCCGTACCCGGGCGGCGGCCCCTGCGGCGGCTGCTGGCCGTACCCGGGCGGCGGGCCCTGAGGAGGCTGCTGGCCGGGGTAGGGGCCCTGCGGGCCGTTCGGGGGCGGGGGCTGTCCCATGGGGCTACCTCGTGGTCTGATCTGTAGAAATCGGGCCCTTCAAGTTCTACCGGACACCGGACGTGAAGAATCTCCCCGCGTCCTCTTCCGGTCACCTTCCGTCGTCGGGATCACACCCCGACGAGGGCGTCCGCGTCCTCGCGCACCCACAATGGGACACGTGAAAGGAACACTCCGTATCCACCTGGGCTCGGCCCCCGGGGTCGGGAGCACACACCACGCGCTGGCCGAGGCCAGACGCCGGGCCGAACGCGGGACCGACGTCGTGGTCGGCGCGGTCCACACCCACCGCCGCGCCAAGACCTCGGCTCTGCTGGAGGGCCTGGAGACCGTCCCTCCGCTGCCCACCGGTTCGGTGGACACCGCCTCGGTGATCACCCGCGCGCCCCGGCTGGTCCTGGTGGACGACCTCGCCCGGCCCAACGGACCCGGGTCCCCCAACCCCACCCGCTGGCAGGACGTGGAGGAACTCCTGTCCGCCGGGATCGACGTCCTGTCCACCGTGGGCGTCCACCACCTGGACTCGCTGTACGACGTCGTCCACCAGATCACCGGGGTCCGGCCCGAGTACACCGTCCCGGACCGGGTGGTGCGCGCCGCGGCCGAGATCGAGCTCGTCGACGCCACCCCGCAGGAGCTGCGCCGCCGGATGGCCCACGGCGACCTGCACCCCGCCGAGCGGGTGGACGCCGCGCTGGCCGACTACTACCGCGAGGGGAACCTCGCGGCCCTGCGCGAACTCGCCCTGCTCTGGACCGCCGACCGGGTCGAGGAGGGGCTCAGCCACTACCTGGGCGAGCACGAGATCCGCGACACCTGGGAGGCCCGTGAACGGGTCGTGGTGGCCCTGACCGGCGGGCCCGAGGGCGAGACCCTCATCCGCCGCGCCGCCCGGGTGGCGGCCCGCTCGCGCGGCGGGCGCCCCCAGCCGAGCCATCTGCTGGCGGTACACGTGGTGCCGCCGAGCGGGATCGGTGAACGCCCCACCGGGGAGCTGCTGCGGCAGCGGCACCTGCTGGCGGAGCTGGGCGGCACCTACCACCAGGTGGTCGGCGCCGACGTGCCCTCGGCGCTGCTGGAGTTCGCGCGCGGCGCCCACGCCACGCAGATCGTCCTCGGTTCCTCGCGCAGGCGGCCCTGGCAGTACGTCTTCGGCCCCGGCGTGGGCACGGTGGTGGCCCGGGAGTCCGGCGACATCGACGTGCACATCGTCACGCACGAGGAGGTGGGCCGGGGGCGCTGGCCGCTGCCCCCTCCGGGGCGCGGCCTGAACGAGCACCGGCGGCTGTGGGGGTGGACGCTGTCCCTGATGGCGCCGCCGTTCGTCACGCTGGTGCTGGCGCTGCCGGTGTTCTCCGAGGTCGGTCCGGCCGCGGACCCGCTGTTCCTGTTGCTGATCACCGTGGCCACGGCGGCCGTGGGCGGTCTGCGCCCGGCTCTTGCCTCCGCGCTGTGGAGCGCCGTCCTGCTCACTGTGCTGCTCTCACCCCTGCACGGCCGACCATCGGTGTCCCTGGACAACTTCCTGTCGATGACGGCGTTCATCCTGGTGGGCGGGTTGGTGGCCACCATGGTGGAGATGGCCGCCCGGCGGTCGTCGCAGGCCCTGCGAGCCCGCGCCGAGGCGGACGCGGTCGCCCTGCTGGCGGCGAGCGTGCTGTCCGGGAACGAACCGCTCCAGGCGCTGCTGCGGCGGATCAGGGAGACCTTCGGGCAGCGCTCGGCGACCCTGTTGGAACGCCTGGACGACGGCCGCTGGTACCCCGTGCACAGTGTGGGCGCACCGGCGTGCGAGGCCCCCGACGAGGCGGACGCCCTGGTGTCGGTCTCCGACTCCGTGGCCCTGGCGTTGCGCGGACGGGTGCTGCCCGCCGCCGACCGCGGGGTGATGGAGGCCTTCGCCACGCACGTGGGGATCGCCCTGGAGCACCAGCGGCTGGCCTGGGACGCCGCCGAGGCGCGCGGCCAGGTCGCGGGCAACCGCATCCGCACGGCGCTGCTGGCCGCGGTCTCGCACGACCTGCGCACACCGCTCACCTCCATCAAGGCGAGCGTGTCCAGCCTGCGCGCCACGGACATCCAGCTCTCGGAGGAGGACCGCGCGGAACTGCTGGAGACCGTCGAGGAGTCGGCGGACCGGCTGGACCGGCTCATCGGGAACCTGTTGGACATGAGCCGGGTGCAGACCGACAGCGTGCGGCCGCAACTGCGGGCGGTGGCGTTGGAGGAGGTGCTCCCGGCGACGCTGCTGGGGGTACCGGGCGACGCGGTGGTGGTGGACGTCCCGGACGGTCTGCCCCGGGTGCGCGTGGACGCGGGGCTGCTGGACCGGGCCGTGGCCAACGTGGTCACCAACGCGGTGCGCTACAACCCCGATCCGCGCACCCCTGTGCTGATCGCGGCCAGCGCGCACGGCGACAGCGTCCAGCTGCGGGTGGTGGACCGCGGGCCGGGCGTCTCCGACGAGGCCAAACAGCGGATGTTCGAGGCCTTCCAGCGATTGGGCGACGCACCCCAGGGAACCGGTGTGGGGCTCGGCCTGGCGGTGGCGCGTGGTTTCGTTGAGGCGATGCACGGCACCCTGGCCCCCGAGGACACCCCGGGTGGCGGGCTGACCATGGTGTTCACCCTGCGTGCGGTGGACGAGGCAGACAAATGAGGAGCGGCATGCGGGTCCTGGTCGTCGACGACGACGTGCAGATCATCCGGGCGATGCGGATCAACCTGAGGGCGCGCGGCTACGACGTGGACACCGCCCCGGACGGCGAGAGCGCGCTGCGCCTGGCCTCGGAGCGCCACCCCCACGTGGTGCTCCTGGACCTCGGGCTGCCGGACATGGAGGGGGTGGAGGTGATCCAGCGGCTGCGCGGGTGGTCGCAGGTGCCGATCATCGTGCTCTCGGCCCGGCACTCCGCCGGGGAGAAGGTGCGCTGTCTGGACCTGGGCGCGGACGACTACGTGACCAAGCCGTTCGGGATGGACGAACTGCTGGCCCGGATGCGGGCCGCCGAGCGCCGCGCGGTCCAGGCGGAGGAGGCCCCGGTGGTGCACACCGACTCCTTCGACGTGGACCTGGGCGCCAAGCGCGTGACCCGGGGCGGCGAGGAGGTGCGCCTCACCCCCACGGAGTGGCACATCCTGGAGCTGCTGGCCCGCAACGCCGGTCAGCTGGTCAGCCAGCGCCAGCTCCTGCACGACGTGTGGGGGCCCAACTACCAGAACGAGACCAACTACCTGCGGGTCTACCTGGCCCAGCTGCGCCGCAAGCTCGAACCCGACCCCTCACACCCGCGCCACCTCATCACCGAGGCCGGGCGCGGCTACCGCTTCGAGAGGGAGGGCTGAGCATCACTGGGTGACCGCTCCGCACAGGTCCATCATCAGGTCGAACTCCACCGAGTCGGTCTGCCCTCGGTTGGCCTTGGCCACCGCGAAGCACGGGGCGAAGGCGCGCACCCACTCCATCATCCGGTCGGGGTCCACGGACATCGTCCGGGAGAGCACGTCCACGCGGCGTTCCACCTCGGCGACGTCTGCGGCCCTCCACACCGCCCAGTCGACCGCGTCGGCGGCGCCGTCGCCCAGGCAGGCGCGGGGGTCGAGGACCACCAGTCCGCGTGCGCCGCCGTCGATGACGTTGCCGGGGTGGAGGTCGCCGTGGAGCGGGACGACGTCGACGTCACCGTGGGCCAGGTCGCGGGCCTTGGCCGCGCCGCGGTGCATCGCGGCGGCCGGGACGGTGTCCGCCGCGGCGCCCTCCTCCCGCTCGCGGCCCCACATCTCGAACACGAACTGCACCCGGGCGCTGAGCGGGCGCAGTTCCATGCGTTCGGCCTGGCTGACCTCAACCGAGTGGAGTTCGGCGATGAGGCCGCCGATGGTCTCCATGGACGGGACCACACCGCTGGCCGCCACGGTGTCGCCCTCGACCCGTTCCATCAGGAAGGCGCCTCTGTCGGGGTCCACACCCCACACGTCGGGCACGCGCCGGGAGGGCGCCCACATGCGGAGGAGGTCGGCCTCGGATACGGAGAGCCAGCTGTCCGGGGAGAGCTTGAGGACCCCCTCGCCACCGTCCGCTCTGCGCACGTAGAGGACGACGGAGGTGCGCCCGTGCGGGGCGGGGCCCTCGACGGTCAGCCGCCACTCGGAGGCCAGCTTCTCGACGATCGCGGGCAGTTCCGCCAGCCACTCGGTGACGTGTCCCCCGAAGCGCCTCTCCAGACGGCGACGCTGCTGGGCGTCGACGAACTGCGCTGTGCCGTCGTTCATACATCCACCTTCGGTTCGCTCACGCCGATGCCCGCCGTGGAGGGACCGCGCACCGGGTTGACGTTCGGGTACCTCGGGGCCGTGGCCGCGCCGTCGCCGCGCCGCGAGGGCGTCGAGGCGACGGCGGGGACCGCGTCGCGGGTGCGGGGAGTTCCCGCCCGTGAGGCACATACCCATCCTCGCGGCGGTGGTAACGGCGTCGTGGCTGTTCGTGGCGGTGCCGTCGAAAGGGGCACCGGCCCCGGCAGGTCAGGCCAGGCGCCTCTTGGCCGCCCGGTGCTGGGCGAGGAGCGTGTCCACGACCAGTTCGGAGGGCCACAGCGGCGCGGTGATCGCGGTGGTGTCCAGGCGGCGGAGGAGGTCGAAGTCGGGTCCGTCGACCAGCCTCCAGGCCGCCACCGCGACCTGGTCGCGGCCGTCGCGGCGCAGCCGTTCGACGGCGTCGATGACGGAGGGAGCCCAGGTGCGCAGGTACCCGACCTGGACCGGGGAGGACAGGCGTCGGCTCAGCATCCGGGCCACGTCCATGACCACCTGACGTTCCTCGGTTCCGGTCGTGCCGTCGGCCGCCAGGACCACGCCGTCGTCGGGCCTGCGACCGGAGTCCGCGAGCCGTGCGGCGAGGTCGGCGACGATGGACGGGACCGCTCCCAGGGGCGGGGTGTGGCAGGAGTCCTCCATGCGGCCGAGGTCCAGACGGGTGAGCAGGTGGGCGCTGGCGACGTCGCCCCCGGCGACGAAGGCGGGCACCACCACCTTGGGGCCACGGACGGCGTGGACCGCCGCCCTGACCTCGTCGGGGCTGCCGAAGGCCGCTGATACGGGCGCCTCGCCGCGTGCGGCCACCGCCTCGGCCAACCCGCACAGGGCCTCGCGTCGGTGGGCGTCTCGGGAGTCGTCGGCTACGAGAACCATCGTGGGGACCATGATCGGCTCCTTGGGATCGCTGAGGCGTCTGCCATGGTCCACCGAGCGTAGGCACGTGGGATTTCTGGAAAGCACCCCAGTGTTACGCGGAGGAAAACAGCAGACAATGGCTGTGGTGGTTATCACCTGGGGAAGTCTTGGTGAATCATAACAATCCACCACGAACGTCGGCGTGTCCACTTCCACTGGGAGTGGCGTGCGTCTCTGACCGAAGACGGGGGAACTCCCGTGAATCTCGGGGATTTTCGCGGTGACACCGATGACCTCGTGGAACACGCGAATATCCTGACAAGTGAAGGCCGCGCCACGCCCGTGGGTACCGGGTCCCGATTCTTTGCTACCTCCGGGACACGCCCCCCGAAGAATTCTCCCGACCTCTCCAGAGAAATCCCCTGCGAATAAGCGACCGTGGCGAATGCACGGGCCGTATGCACGTGCCACGGAATGCGCACGTTCCCGAACACGCGGAGGATGGGGGCCCGGCCTGACGGAGACGCGCCCGCGACGCCCTGCGCTGCCACACCGGGACACCTGTTGTCAAGGGTGCGCACTCCCCCTCTACGGCAGAACCACACACCACCTGACGTGGGGAGACAGGGTGCGAGTCCGGCGTGATCACTTGCGATACCCCCGCACCGGCAGCACACTGGGAACCAAATGGGCAGGGACCTCGGGTCCCACCAACGTCCCGCTGTCCCACCCGGCACGAGTCGGAGGGGACTCCCCACAGCGCGACGGGGCCGCCCACCCCGCCACACGGACAACACCACCGAAGACCACCGAACCGTCCCAGACTGGAGTTGAGCATGGCCGTCCACCCTCGGGTGCAGACGCTGACCCAGGCTTTCCTCGCCAACGCCGACCAGGAGGCCCCTGGCCTGGTCCAGGGCCTCTACCTGACCGGTTCGGTCGCACTCGGCGACTTCCGCCCACACACCAGCGACGTCGACTTCGTCATCGTGACCGGCCGCCGCGCCGAGCCGGAGGACCTGGACGCCCTGCGCCGCGCGCACGCGCGCACGCGCGGCGAGGTCCCCCGCCCCCAGTTCAACGGCATCCACGTCACCTGGGACGAGCTCAACCGCGACCCCTCGGCCTGCGGTCCGGTCCCCTCCGTCACGAACGGCCGCTTCCGTGACCGCGCCGCCGTCGACGTCAATCCGGTGACCTGGCACGTCCTCGCCGACCGGGGGGTCACCGTACGCGGCCCGCACCCCTCCGAACTCGACGTGTGGGACGAGCCCGAGAGCCTGCGCACCTGGTCCCTCGGCTCCCTCGACGAGCACTGGAGCCGCTGGCGGGAGAAGGCCGGACGCCTGGTCACCCCGCGCGGCCTGGCCGTCCTCGGGTCGCTGGCCCCCTCCTGGAGCGTGCTGAGCGTCAGCCGCCTGCACTTCACCCTCAGGACCGGCGAGATCACCTCCAAGTCCGGCGCGGGCCTGTACGCCCTGCACGCCTTCCCCGAACGCTGGCAGCGCATCGTCAACGAGTGCCTGCGCGTCCGGCGCGGCGCCCAGGCTCCCTCCCTGTACGAGAACGCCCTGGCCCGCCGCCGTGCCGCCCTCGACTACATCGAGATGGTCCTGGACGAGTCCCTGCGTCCGGGTCTGGCCACCTGACCTCGCCGGTCGGCCCACCGAACCGGGCAACTAATCTGGGGGCATGACCATGCGCCCCATCGTCCGCTTCGGCGACCCCGTCCTCGTGACCCGGACCACACCCGTGACCACCTTCGACCAGCGCACGGAGAAGCTGGTCCGAGACCTCCTCGACACCGTCGACGCCCCCGGGCGCGCGGGGGTGGCCGCCACCCAGATCGGGGTCGGCTCCCGCGTGTTCAGCTACGACGTCGAGGGCCGCACCGGATACGTGATCAACCCCGAGATCGTCGAGCTCTCCGAGGAGCTCCAGGACTGCGACGAGGGCTGCCTGTCGATCCCCCGCCTCTGGTACCAGAGCCGCCGCGCCCAGCGGGCCGTGGTCCGGGGCGTCGACCTGCGCAACGAGCAGGTCACCGTCGAGGGAACCGGTCTGATGGCGCAGTGCCTCCAGCACGAGACCGACCACCTGGACGGCATGCTCTACATCGACCGGCTGGACGCCGAGACCCGCAAGCGGGCCCTGCGCGACATCCGCCGCTCTGACTGGTTCCTGCCCTCGGAGAAGCCCGCACCCTCGACCTCCGTCCGTCTGCCCAGCGCGTTCGGCGGCTGACACCCACCCGGTACCGGACGTTCGGGGTGGTCACCCGCTCCGGGTATCTTCTGGACAGACCCCCGCTCAACCCCCACAGCAACGCGAGTCAACTCACTGTGCACGTATCACCGAGACCTCGTATGGTCCGCTGAGCAACTCCCCTCCCGTGACGGCGTAGCCGTCCCCCCGGCGCAGCGGATGCTCTCGGATCATCCACGGAGCAGAAATGACATCCACTCCTCGTAACGCCTCTCGTCGCGGCCGGTTCACGGCGTCAGTCGCCGCCATGACCGCACTCGTCCTCGTCGGCCTGCCCGGTGCGGCCCACGCCGACCCGGACGACGACGTCGACATCGACGAGCTGAACCAGCGGGCCGAGGAGCTGGAGGAGACCTACGACGGCGAGCTGCTCCAGTACACCGAGATCAAGGACCGGGTGGAGACCGCCGAGGCGGACCTGGAGGAGCTCGACGAGCGCTTGGAGAAGTCCCGCGGCGGGGTGTCGGCGATCGCCGCCGCCCAGTACAAGGGCGACGGTTTCGACCCGACCCTGCAGATCGTGTTCTCCAGCCAGCCCGAGGACATGTTCGCGGACGCCGCGACCGTCGACTACCTGGGCCAGAGCCAGGCCGAGCAGATCGCCGAGCTCATCTCGCTCCGCGACGAGCAGGCCGAGCTCACCGGCCAGCTCCAGGACGAGATGTCGGAGGCCTCAGAGCTGATCGACGAGCTGGAGGAGCAGCGCGAGGAGGTCACCAAGCGCATCGAGGAGTACGAGGCCGAGCAGGTCCCCGAGGCGCCGGAGAACCCGGGCAACGGGTCGATCCCCGACAGCGCGCGCGGCGGCGGCTGGGACCAGACCACGCCCCGCATGGCGGCCATCCGCGACGAGGTCATCATGCAGTTCGGCGCGCCCTACCCGGTGGGCTGCTGGCGCCCGAGCAACGACGACCACGGCACCGGTACCGCCTGCGACTTCATGATGAGCGCGAACGGCGCCCCGCCCTCAGCCGAGAACAAGGCCCTCGGCCAGCAGATCTCGGACTACGGCATCGCCAACGCCGACCGTCTGGGCATCAAGTACATCATCTGGGAACAGCAGATCTGGCAGTCGACGTCACGCCAGTGGACCTGGATGAACGACCGGGGCGACCTGACCCAGAACCACTACGACCACGTGCACATCAGCTCGTACTGATCCTGCGGCGCGGCGCCCGGGCCCGTGCGAGCGGCAGGACCGCGACCAGGGCCACGGCGACCACCGCGAACGCGGGGCCGTACCCCGTGAGCTGGATGAGCAGGCCGAGGCCGACCGCCCCGACCCCGGTGCCCGCGTCGAACCCGATGTTCCAGGCCGCGCTGGCGCGGCCGTAGCCGGTCGGCCCCGCGCGGCCCAGCATCACCGTGACGGTCTCGTTCTGGACGGCGCCGAACCCGAGGCCGAACAGCGCCGAGCCGCCAAGCACCAGCAGGGAAACGCCCAGGCCGGGCGTCCCGTCCCCGTTGGCCCACAGCCCGGCGGTGAGCAGGCCCGCGCCCGCAGCCGCCGCCAGCGTTCCCGGCATCAGCAGCACGGTGCGCCGGTGGCGGTCGTACAGGACACCGGCGGTCCACCTCCCCGCGACGACGCCGAGCGCGTAGGCGGCCAGCAGCGAGCCGACCAGCCAGGCCGCGCGTTCGAGCGGGATCGCCAGGAAGGTGACCACGCCGCTGGCGGCCGAGGACACCGCCAGCATGATCACCAGCGGCGCCGCGAGGGCCACGATCAGCGTCAGTCCGCGCGGGGAGGCCGGGGCCTCGTCCGTGCCGACTTCGTCGTGTCCCGCTCCGCGCAGCGCCGCCCGGTTGCGGCCACCGTCGGCGAACCAGATGCCGGAGGCGAGCACCGCCGCAACCACGCCGCAGATCCCGGTGAGCCAGAAGGCGGTGTCGAACCCGAGGCTGAGCGCCAGCGCCACCCCTCCGGGCAGGATCACGATCTGCGGCAGGCCGACAGCCAGGCCGTAGAAACCGGTGGCCCTGCCGACCTGTTCCCTGACCACCAGCCGGGCGGCCAGAGCCGTTCCGGCCACGGTCACCATCCCGAAGCCGACGCCCCGCACCGCCGAGATCGCCACCAGCGGGCCGAGGTCCGTGGTGAGGGCGAACAGCGGCATGGGCAGGCCCATGATGAGGGAGCCCACCGGGAAGGCCCACCGGTACCCGCCCGCGTGGTCCAGGAGCCACGGCATGGCCAGCTGGGTGAGGACGGTCGTGAGCATGAAGGCAGCGGTGGTGCCGCCCGCGCCGAACTCGCCCGCGCCGCCCCGGCTGGCCCAGAGCGGCACGAGGGGGAGGACGGCGGCGAACCCGCACAGGCTGACGGCGGTGGCCATGATCAGGAGGCCGAAGCCCCGCCCCCGGAGCCCGGGAAGGTCGTCGCCGTTGGGGGCGGGGGCACCGCTCGCGGCCGAGGGGGAACCAGATCGGATCATCCGTCCTTTCTAACCGAGCCGTGGCGCACTGTCGACACGGCTCGTCCCACCCCTCCGGTCCCCTAGCCCGGCTGTTGCGGCTGGGGCAGCCGCTCCCCCAGCCAGACGCGCAGGCGGTCCACGAGCTGGGGGGTGACCGCCCGTTCCGCGTGGCCCATCCCCGGGATGATCCAGAGGTCCTTGGGCTCGTGCGCCGCGTCGTGGATGGCGGTGGCGTGCGAGACGGGGAAGTAGCTGTCGGTGTCGCCGTGCACGACCAGGAGCGGGACCGGCGCGACCTCCCCGGCGACCTCCCGCGGTTCGGCAGGAGTGGGGTTCCAGCGCTGGTCGGTGACGCGGACCTTGCGGAAGCGCCGCAGGAAGGCGCGGCCGAAGCTGCGGCCCACCCCGAAGGTGAGCAGGCGCATGGAGCGGGACCCCCGGTAGTACCAGCGGCTGGGGGCGCTCACGGACACCACGGCGCTGACCCCACCGAAGATGGCGGCGTGCCGGATGGCGACGGCTGCGCCCATGGAGAAACCCAGGGTGGCGATGCGGGTGTAGCCGAGGGCGCGCAGACGGCCCACGACCGCTTCGAGGTCGTGGATCTCCGCGTTGCCCACGGTGCTGCGTCCGCCGGACCCGTGGTGGCCACGGAAGTCGAAGGTCATCACGTCGCCGACGGACAGCAGGCCCTCGGCGACGGCGCGTGTGTGGGGGCTCCGGTAGGTCCCGGTGAAGCCGTTGGCCAGGACCACCACGGTCGTTCGGGGCGCGGCGGCGCGCAGCAGCACGGCGTCGATGCCCACCCCGTCCGAGGTGGTCAACCAGAAACGGTTCTCCTGGGGCTGGGCGATGGAGTGGTCAATGGCGTCGGACACCACTCCATCGTGCACGATCAGTCCCGGTACGGGGAGTGCGGCCCCGGTGTGTCGCCCCCGGCCCCGTGGCCCGGGGGGTGGCCCGTGAACCCCTGGGGCGGCGGTGGCTGATGTGGCGGTGCCTGGTGTGACGGTCCCGGCGGGAACGGCCTCTGCTGGGGCTGACCCGGGCCGGGAGGGTAGCCCGGCGGTGGCCCCTGCGGGTGCCCCATGGGGGGCGGCCCCTGGGGCTGCGGCCCCTGCGGGTGCCCCTGACCGTACCCGGGAGGCGGTCCCTGCGGGCGCGGCGGCTGCGGCGGGTACGGGTGGGGGTTCGCGTGCGGCGGCACCGAACCGTAGGGGGGTGTACCCGCGTGCTGCCCACCGGTCACCGGCGGCCCCTGGTCCGGAGGTCCCTGGGGCGGGAGGCCGCGCGGCGGCGCCTGGGCGTCGGCGGGCTCCCGGCCCACCGGCTCCGCCTCCTGGTCGACCGCCTCGAACTCGCCCGTGCGGCCGTACTCGTCGTCCGCGTAGTCGTCGGCGTCCTCGTACTCGTCGTCGTAGTAGTCGTCGAGGCGCAGGGCCTCCTCGGCGGCCTCCCGCTCCGAGGCCGGGGGGAAGACCACCGAGCGCAGGTTCAGCGCGACGTGCACCACCACCGGGACGACCAGGCTGCCGGTGCCCAGGTACAGCACGGTGAACAGGGTGCCGGAGAAGCCCGCGCTGAGCAGTCCCCACCAGCCCTGGTAGGCGTGGGCCAGCGAGAAGAGCACGACGGACAGCACCGCCGCGATCCACAGCGGGACGTCCATGCTGGCGACCAGGGTGATGAACAGGCCCCGGTAGAGGAGTTCACCGAACACGCCGCCGGTGACCGCCATCCCGGCGGCCAGCGCCCTCTCGCGACCGGTGCGCGGCAGCAGCAGGTACTGCCTGTGGCCCGGTTGCGGCAGGGTCATGGGCTTGGGGGCGCTCCGGCGTCCCCGGTGCGCCTTGCGGCCCCGGCGCCCGCCCTCGGCCTCGGCTCCGCGCCGGGAGCGCCGGGACGGGATCGGCAGGCGGTCCCGGGTGGGCAGGCCGTTGACCAGCACCCAGAAGGCGGCCAGCGCGATGGTGCCGCCGATCGCGGCGCCCACGATGGGCCCGAAGGCGTCCGGGGTACGCAGACCCAGGTCCACCAGGTTCAGGTTGGGCGACAGCAGCAGCACCACGAGGACCAGCAGGCCCCACAGCACGTGGATCGCCATCGTCACCGCGTACAGCAGCCCGAGGGCGCGCTCGTCGCCGTTCTCACGGCGTGACAGCCACGCGAACGCGCGCCGTCCGAGCAGGGGTTCGCCGAACGCCGCGAAGAACAGCAGCAGGACCGTCAGAAGGGTCCCGGCGAGACTGAATTGAGGGAGACTCTCCGACCATGGCACGGGCACAGCCTAGAAGAACGACCCGGGTCATAGAGCCACACAAGCGCCCATGACGGAAGTCGACCGGCGTACCCCTTGTGGTCGGAGCCGTGAAGAGCGACGGTGGAGGGTGTCGCAGGTCACTCAAGCGGTGGTCCTGTTCGACCACCGCCCGGACCCGGAAGGGCTGGGTAGACGAGGATGGTTGATCGAGCCGAAGCCGTACCCGGGGCCGACAGGCCCCAGGACATCCGCAACGTCGCGCTGGTGGGACCCGCCGGCGCGGGCAAGACGAGTCTGGTCGAGGCGCTGCTCCTCGCCGCCGGGGAGATCAGGCGCCCCGGCAACGTGGAGGAGGGCACTACCGTCAGCGACCACGACGAGGTCGAGGTCCGCCAGAGGAGGTCGGTGCACCTGACCGTCAACCCGGTCATGGTGGGCGACGTCAAGGTCAACCTGCTGGACACCCCCGGTTACGCCGACTTCGTCGGCGCGATGCGCGCCGGGCTGCGCGGCGCCGACGCCGCCCTGTTCGTGATCTCGGCCATGGACGGCGTCGACGGGCGCACCCGCATGCTGTGGGAGGAGTGCGCCGCCGTGGGCATGCCGCGCGCGGTGGCGGTCACCAAGATCGACCATCCGCGCGCCGACTTCGACGCGGTGGTGGCGCGCTGCCAGGAGGCGTTCGGCCCCGGCGTGCACCCGGCGTACGTGCCCGCCATGCGGGGTTCCGGGGATCAGCGCACCCTGGTGGGGCTCTGGGGGCTGGTCTCGAAGCGCTACCACGACTACTCGGAGAGAGGCGGTCCGGGCTCCGCGCCCGTCCCGGGCGCGACCCCCGACTGGCTGCGTGCACAGGCGGGCCCGCTTCGGGAGACCCTCATCGAGGAGGTCATCACCGAGAGCGAGGACGAGGCGCTCATGGAGCGCTACATGGAGGGCGGGGAACTCGACCCGGACCTGCTCATCGCGGACCTCAAGGAGGCGGTGGCGGCGGGCGGTTTCCACCCCGTGCTGGCTCTCAGCCCGACCCACGGCGTGGGCGTACGGGAGCTCCTGCGCGAACTCCCGCTCTCCTGCCCCGAACCGACCCGGCGCCCGTTCCCGTCGGTCGCCCGGCCGGACGGCCGACCGGTGGAGGGGTTGTCGTGTGACCCCGACGGTCCGCTGGTGGCCGAGGTACTGAGCACCACCAGCGACCCCTACGTGGGCCGGGTCAGCCTCGTCCGGGTGTTCTCCGGGACACTGCGGCCCGACACCGAGGCGCACCTGCACGGCCACGGCGTACACACCGGACCGCACGACCCGGTGGAGCTGGACCGCTCCGGGGACGACGAGCGGCTGGGGTCGCTCTCGGTCCCGCTCGGCGCGAGGGCGCGGACGGTGGGCGAGGTGATCGCCGGTGACCTGTGCCTGGTGTCGAAGCTGCCCGAGGCCCGGACCGGAGACACGGTCTCCTCGCCCGAGATGCCGCTCCGGGTGTCGCCCTGGCACTTCCCCGAACCCACCATGCCGGTGGCGATCCACTCGGCCTCCGCCTCCGACGAGGACAAGCTGTCCCAGTCGCTGGCCCGCCTCCTGGCCGAGGATCCCTCGCTCCGGGTGCGGGTGAACCCGGAGACCCACCAGCTGGTCCTGTGGTGCCTGGGCGAGGCCCATCTGGACGCCTCCCTGGACCGGCTCGAACACCGCTACGGCGTCCGCGTGGAGACCGAGGACGTCCTGATCCCACTACGGGAGACCTTCACCGTCCCCGTCCAGGGAACGGGCCGCAACGTCAAGCAGAGCGGCGGGCACGGCGAGTTCGGGGTTTGTCGGATCAGGGTGGAACCGCTGGAGCCCGGCGCGGGGCTGGAGTTCGTGGACCGGATCGTGGGCGGCGTGGTCCCCCGTCAGTACGTGCCCTCGGTGGAGAAGGGCGTCCGCGCGCAGATGGCCGAGGGCGTGGGCGACGGGCACCCGTTGGTGGACCTGCGCGTGACGCTCTACGACGGCAAGGCGCACTCGGTGGACTCCTCCGACGCGGCCTTCCAGAAGGCCGGGAGGCTCGCGCTGAGGGACGCCGCCGCGTCATCGAAGCTGGCGGTCCTGGAACCGGTGGACGCGGTGACGGTGGAGGTCGACGACACCCATCTGGGCGCCGTCCTGAGCGACCTGTCCGCCAGGCGCGGTCGCGTGGTGGGGACCGAGGCCGCACCCGGCGGCCGGGTGGTGGTCCGGGCGGAGGTGCCCGAGCAGGAGATCGTTCGTTACGCGGTGGAGCTGCGTTCGGTCTCGCACGGCACCGGGCTGTTCACCCGCGACTACCTGCGCCACGAGCCGCTGCCCGCCCAACTGAGCCACCGTCTGGGACACCAGTAGGCGCGACGCGAACCGGGCACCTCAACCGGAAAGGCGAGCCAGCCCACCCCAGCCACCGGGGATTCCGTAACAGGACGTCCCAGCCACACGCAGAGGGCCAACTCGGCACCTCAGCCACAGGCGTGAGCCCAGCCCGTACGCCCCGGCCGCAAGGGGGTGCTTGGTTCGGCGCCGGAGATCGCGAGGAACGAGCCATCGCACCGAAGACGCCGAAGGTCCTCTGCAAAGGCGCCGAACACGAAGCGGAAAACCCAGGAAGAACACAGCTACAACACCCGCCCCGGCGTGGACCGGTCGGCCAACGCGGCGAAGCGGAACGTGTTCACCGGGTGGCTGGACAGGAGGTTGACCAGCATCACGAAGAAGCCGGTGTCCGTGTGGGCGCGCGCGGCGATGTCGTCGAAGTCCACGGCCGGGTACAGGTACTTGCCCGCGGCCAGGACGCGGATGCCCGGTACGCCCTCCGGGCAGAACTCGTAGGCGTGGTTGTCGGCGGTGTACTCCTGCGCTCGGCCCAGGGTGCTGCCCACCCCCGGGATCACCTGGGCGATGGAGACCGCGAACTGGCGCCAGAACGAGGTGTGCCCGGCAGCGATGTGGCCCACCTCGTGGCCGATCACGAACCGCAGCGCGTCGGGGTCTCCGAGGCGGTGCCCGACCTCGAACAGGTCGCTGTGGACGGCCACGTAGCGGCGGAAACCGTGCCCGGAGGCGAACGCGTTGATGACGCCGTTGCCCAGCACGATGTAGGCCTCCGGCACCTGGCTCATCCCGAAGGAGCGGGCGGCGTCGGCGACCATCCGGTACGCCTCCGGGAACTGCGCCTCGGTGATGCGTACGCCGTTGACTCTCTGTCGGGCGTAGAGCTGACCGCGCACGAAGAACACCAGCAGGGGGATGCTCAGGAGCAGCAGGGGTTCGTTGGGGTCGCCGGACAGCGCCCGGCTGACCGCCCCCACGACGGCGAGGACCGTGACGGCGACGCATCCCACCAGGAGGGGTGTCTCCCGGTGGTGGCGCAGGGAGCGGCGGACGCGGGGGTCACCCCATCGCCAGAGGCTGGCCCCCACGTGCGGTCAGAGCCGGTACTGGGCGTCGGGCAGGTCGTCGTCCGGGCCGGGGGGCGGTGGCGCGGAGTGGGCGCTGCCCCTCGGCGGCGGTCCCCCGAAGGCCGGTCCGGCGGGCGGGCCGGGCGGCGGCGCGGGGGCCTCGTCCTCGTCCATGATCGCGGCCATGTCGGTGGACAGGGTCGACTCCTCGGCCTTCTCGCTGTGCCACTCGTCGCGGATCTCCTGGTCCTGACGGCCCATCACCGACTGCATGTCGGTGTCGTGGGTGGACTTGCCGGGTTCCTCCGCCCAGGCGGAGGAGGCGGCCAGGAAGGCGCTGTCGTAGGCGTCGTTGGCCTCGTCCGAGAAGCTCGGCTCGGCCGGGCGCGGGCCGGTGAGGGGGTCGGAGAAGGAGTTCCCGGGCCCCTCCGAGGGGGTCGCGGTCCGCGCCGAGTAGCCGCCGGTGTCGGTGTTGCCGCGCGGGTCCGCCGTGTCGGTGGGCGCCGGGCCCGGGAAGGCCGAACCCACGGGGGCCGCGGAGGGCGCCGGCGCCAGGGCGGCGGGGTTGGGGTTGTCGCTGCCCACGTAGGACAGCGCGGCGATGGTGAGCGCGGCGAGCCCGGCCCGCAGAGTCGGTTCGCGGTCGGGCGAGAAGAACGGCGAGTGGTTGCTCGGGACGTTGCCCATCTTCTCGTAGGGCGTGTCACCGGGGGCCCTGTCCCACACGTCGTGCGGCGTGGCGCCGACGAACCAGAACACGTACGGGATGGGCTGCGGGTCCTCGGGCAGTCCGAAGCGGCAGAAGTCCTCGGTGGCCGGGGAGGGGTCCGGCAGGTGGATGACGTAGTCTCCGCCGAAGTAGGCGTGGTGGGCCGCTGCGACGTCGGCGGTGCTGGCCGGGTCGTTGTGGGTGACCCCGCTGCTCTGGAAGCGCTCGACCTCGGGCTCGCGGCTGGCGCCCGAGGCGGCCGCCTCGGCGCGCACGATGCGCTCGATGGCCTGCTCCAGCTGGTCCGAGACGTTCTCGTTGAGCGCCCGGGTGCTGATCTCCAGGTAGGCCTCGTCAGGGATGATGTTGGCCTTGGTGCCCGCCTGGATCCTGCCGACGGTGAGCACCGCCATCTCGCTGGGGCTGATCTCTCGGGAGACCACGCCCTGGAGGCGGGTGACGATGTTGGCGGCGATGAGGACCGGGTCCACGGTGGTGTGCGGCTGGGAGGCGTGTCCGCCCTCACCGAAGATCCGCACCCGGTAGGCGCTGGCCGCGCCGAGGATGATCCCGGCCCGGTGGGAGATGAGCCCGGCGGGCTGCGAGCCCAGGTGCTGGCCGAGGATGACGTCGGGGCGGCCGAAGCGGTCGTAGAGGCCGTCGTCGATCATCCCCTGGGCGCCGTCGAGGCTCTCCTCACCGGGCTGCGCCACGATCATGATGGTCCCGGCCCACTCCTCGCGGGTCTCCGAGAGCAGGTCGGCGACGCCGATCAGGCAGGCGGTGTGTGCGTCGTGGCCACAGGCGTGCATGACGGGCACCTCGGCGCCGTCGGGACCCTCGGCCCTGGCCGTGCTGGCGTAGGGCAGACCGGTCTTCTCCTCCAGGGGGAGGGCGTCCATGTCCGCGCGCAGCATCACCGTGGGGCCGGGGCCGTTGCGGAGGATGCCGACCACGCCGGTGCCGCCGACGCCCCGGTGGACCTCGTAGCCGGTTCGGTTCAGCCATTCCGCGACGACGCTGGCGGTGCGCTGTTCGGAGTGGGAGAGCTCCGGGTTCTTGTGCAGGTCGACGTAGACCCCCTCGACGAGAGGGAAGAGCTCGTCGAGGAGTCGCATGACCACGCTTCCGTGCTGGGCTGCACGGTTGGGGTCCACCGCGTGCGGCACGGTTTCCACCGCCTTCTTCGTTCTCGACTGGCGGGCAGTGACAGTTTGACTGGGGGTTCTGCCGCCTGGGGGCAGCCTATCGGCGTGTCCGTCGCCGGTTCACACCGACACGTTCGTGCCGCGGTGTGCCTTGGTGCCCCTCTGTGGTGCCCATGGGTTAGGGTCTGCACACGGTAAGCCATCCCACACCCGTTTCCGCGGGTGCGCGCGCCCACGTGGGTCCCGGTTCCTCGGGCCCCGGCGCGCCTCTGGGAACTTTTACCTGATTTGTGCGAACTACTGGCATACCGCAGTATGTCTCAGTAAGGTAACGGAACTGTGTTCGCGCAACGTGTTCACCGGTGCCCCCCTCGCGCGCCACGCGGCACCACGCCATCGGACCACTGCCCCTGACCGAAGGTCGACCCCAATCCCGCACGGAGGGTCGCGGGACCGACATACCAAGCCCCAGAAATCAGTGATCTCGGAGTCCCTAGTGGCCTCATCCACGACCAGTCCGGCACCCCAGTCCGCGGAGAACGGAGACGGCGCCGCCGCCCCGGCCCCGGGGGCCAAGGCCCCTGCGGCAGCGCGACCGCCGGGCCGTGACGCCCGACTCGACAACGCCAAGTTCGTCCTCATCGCCCTGGTCGTCGTCGGCCACGCGATCGAGCCGCTCTCCGACTACGGGCCCGCCAGTGCCCTCTACTACTGGATCTACTTCTTCCACATGCCCGCGTTCATCATGATCAGCGGCTATCTCTCCCGTTCCTTCGACTCCTCGTCGATGCGGGTGGAGAAGCTGGTCCTGACGCTGGCCGTCCCCTACCTCGTCTTCTGGACCATTCACCAGGCGATCTACACGGTCGAGCGCGGTGGGCTCCCGGACACCCTGTCCGTGCTCAAGCCGACCTGGACCCTGTGGTTCCTGGTCGCCCTGTTCCTGTGGCGCCTCACCGTTCCGGTCTGGCAGCGGCTGCGCTGGCCCGTGGCGATCGCCGTGGTCATCTCCCTGTTCGCCACCACGGCGGACCTGGGAAGCACCCTCTCGATCGGCCGGGTGCTCAGCTTCCTGCCGTTCTTCGTGCTGGGGCTGAGCCTGCGCCGCGAGCACTTCGCCCACCTGGACCGGCTCTGGGTGCGGATCGGCTCCGTGCTGGTACTGGGCGTCACGGCCGTCCTGGCCGTGCCGGTCTCGGACCGCCTGAGCAGGGACTGGCTCTTCTGGAAGGAGAGCCTCACCGACCGCGACATCGACCCGCTGATGCCGAGCATCGGTCTCCGGCTGGCCTTCATGGCCATCGCCCTGGTCATGACCATCGCGGTCCTGGCGCTCACCCCCAAGAGGGAGACCTGGTACACGTCGCTGGGCGCCTACACGCTCTACGTGTACCTGGGCCACTCCGTGTTCCTGATCCTGCTGAAGAACACCCCCTGGTACGACCTGATGTCCGGCCCCGTGGCCCTGGCCACCACCCTGTCGCTGGGCCTGGGGCTCACCCTCCTGCTGTGCACCCCGTGGGTGCGCGCGTGCATGCGGTGGGCGGTCGAACCACAGCCCACCTGGTTCCTGCGCCAGGACGACAAGGGCCTGGCCAGGAAGGAGGCCGACGCGAGGAAGCGGACGGCCGAGAGGGAGCGTGCCTCCGTCTAGGCGGACCGCACGTCCACAGACGGGAAGAGGGGGCGCCTTCCGCATCTCGCGGAAGCGCCCCCTCCCTCGTTCGGGCACCGGCCCCGGGTCGGGCTCAGCTGCCGCCCGCGCTCGCCGGGGTCACGGCGGCCAGCTCACGGCGGCGCACCTCGAAGCGGCGGGACTCCTTCCACAGGCGGGCCACCAGGACCACCTCGAAAAAGCCCAGCGCCAGGCAGGAGAAGACCGCCACCGGGATGATCAGGCTGTTCAGCGGGGTGAAGAACGCGACCAGAACGGTCACGGGCGCCACCACGCACACGAACATCTCGAACTCGATGCCGCTGAACAGGTGCGGACGCACCCGGTGCCTCAGCAGCGCGTTGCGCACCCGGGGGTAGAGGCCGCGCGGAGCGGGGGCGTCCGCGTTGGCCGGGGTCTCCGCCACCTCGTCGTCCTCGGGGTCGGACACGTCGGGGCTGGTGGCCTCGTCACGCAGCCGGTCGGTGTCCCCCGCCGCCACGGCGAGCGCCTGCTTCATGGTCTTGCGGGTCTTGGCGACCTGCGAACCGTTGAGGTAGCGCAGCAGGTCGAAGAAGACCACCACCGGCGCGACGATCAGGTAGGCGGCCTGCCCCGTGACCAGCCACTGGCCGATCAGCAGGGCCATCACGCAGCCGAAGAAGCGGATGCGGTCGAAGACGAAGTCGACCCAGCTCCCGAAGACCGACCCGGTGCCCTTCAGGCGGGCGATCTTGCCGTCCATGCAGTCCAGGACGAAGCTCAGGTGGAACAGCAGGGCGCCGACGAGCAGCCAGGCCCAGCCCAGGGGACCGGCCCAGATCGGCGCGGCGAAACAGATCGCGGACAGCAGGCCCAGCACGCCCGCGCCCAGAGTGAGCTGGTTCGGTGTGATGTTGGTCCGGTTCGCCGTCCACACCACCATGCGACCCGCGAGCGGATCGACCAGGAAGACCGTCCACCAGGCGTCCTTCGCCTTGTAGGTCTCTTCCTTGACTTGCGCGAGAGTGAAACGCGACATGCGGGGTTCTCCTGGAGGGCCCTGTTAAACCCGTGAACGCCTACGGCGCGGCGGAATCGGCACCGTTCGAGGGCAGGGGCGAGGACCGGGTTGGGGCGGGAATCGAGTCATCATGCCAGACGGGGGTACCCCCAACCTAATCGGTGACGGCATACTTGACAGGTAAGAGGGGGATCAACAGGGTGCCGCCCGCGCGCAGCCGGGCGGAGTGGTCCACCCCCTTCGGTCTTGACCGAGGTAGAGGCATTGCGTTTTCTCAACGACCAGGTTCCCAGCCAGGACCTGACCTACAGCGACGTCTTCATGGTCCCGGGCCGCAGCGCCGTGGGTTCCCGGCTGAGCGTCGACCTGTCCTCCCCGGACGGCACCGGCACCACCATGCCGCTGGTCGTCGCGAACATGACCGCGGTGGCGGGCCGCAGGATGGCCGAGACGGTCGCCCGCCGGGGCGGCATCGCCGTCATCCCGCAGGACATCCCCTTCGAGGTGGTCTCCGACGTCATCTCCTGGACCAAGCAACGTGACCTGGTCTACGACACCGCCATCACCCTGAACCCCACCAGCACCGTCGGTGAGGCGCTCAACCTGCTGCCCAAGCGGGCGCACAACGCCGTCATCGTGGTCGACGACGCGCGCCGCCCGGTCGGTGTGGTCACCGAGGCGGACTGTGCGGGAGCCGACCGGTTCGCCCAGCTGCGCGACGTGATGTCGGCCGAGCTGCTGACCATCCCCGAGGGCACCGAGCCGCAGGCCGCGTTCGGGATACTCCACGAGAACCGGCACCGTCTAGCCCCGGTCGTCGACGGGAAGGGCGCCCTGGTGGGCGTGCTCAGCCGCACCGGCGCGCTGCGCTCCACCCTGTACCGGCCCGCCGTGGACGACCGGAACCGGCTGCGCGTCGCGGCCGCGGTGGGCATCAACGGCGACGTGTCCGGCAAGGCCGCCGAGCTGCTCGAGGCCGGGGTGGACACCCTGGTGATCGACACCGCGCACGGTCACCAGGAGAAGATGATCACCGCGATCCGCACGGTCCGCGCGCTGTCGCCGAACGTGCCGATCGTCGCGGGCAACATCGTGACCGCGCAGGGCACCCGGGACCTCATCGAGGCCGGTGCCGACATCGTCAAGGTCGGCGTGGGCCCGGGCGCGATGTGCACCACCCGGATGATGACCGCCGTGGGCCGTCCCCAGTTCTCCGCCGTGCTGGAGTGCGCGGCCGCCGCCCGTGAGCTGGGCGGGCACGTGTGGGCGGACGGCGGTGTGCGCCACCCGCGCGACGTCGCCCTGGCCCTGGCCGCCGGTGCCTCCAACGTCATGGTGGGTTCCTGGTTCGCCGGTACCTACGAGTCGCCCGGCGACGTCATGCGTGACGCCCAAGGGCGCCAGTACAAGGAGAGCTTCGGGATGGCCTCGGCGCGCGCGGTGCGTCTGCGCACGTCCGAGGACTCCCCCTTCGAGCGGGCCCGCAAGGCGCTGTTCGAGGAGGGCATCTCGACCGGCCGCATGTACCTGGACGCCGAGCGCCCCGGGGTCGAGGACCTGATCGACCAGATCATCGCGGGTGTGCGCAGCTCCATGACGTACGCGGGCGCCACCTCGCTGGCGGAGTTCCACGAGCGCGCCGTGGTCGGCGTGCAGAGCGCCGCCGGGTACAACGAGGGCCGTCCCGTGGAGAACGGCTGGTAGACGACGGGGTCCCTCGCGGGACCTCGGTGACGGGGAGGGGTCTTCGGGCCCCTCCCCTTCCGTGTGTCCGGGGCCGGTTCGCGCTAGGCGGGTCCGGCGGTCCCGCCCTGGGCGGCCACGTGTTCCTTGCGGTACTGGCCGCAGAGGCGGTCCGCGTGCCGGATGGGTTCGGGGACGCGGTACTTGGGGGACACGCGCAGGATGAGGTCGGCGGAGCCCTCAAGGTCCACGCGGTGGCCCACGGAGACGTAGACGGGCTTGGTCCGGGCGCGGGTGCGCAGGACACGGCCGATGACCTCGGCACCCTCCGAGGCGAGGGTCTCGGTGTCCTCGACCAGTTCGGAGCGCCCGGCGACCATGGGCGTCCACGAGCCCCGCTCCTCCCCCGGTAGGGAGTTGCGGCCGTAGAGCACGGACTTGGCGGAGCCGACCACGGGGGCGTCGATGAGGACCCCCAGGTGGCTGGCGATCCCGAAGCGGCGGGGATGGGCGAGGCCGAAGCCGTCGCAGACGAACACGTCCGGGGTGACGGACAGGCCCTCGATGGCGCGGAGCACGGGGGGCAGCTCCCGGAAGGCGAACAGTCCGGAGATGTAGGGGAAGGACGGGGTGTCGGCGACCAGGGAGGTGTCCACCACCTCCAGGGTGCGGGCGTCCAGGACCACGGCGGCGGCCGCGAGCTCCTTGTCACCCACGCCGTAGCTGACGTCGAGGCCCGCCACGTAGCGCACCGCGTCCGGGTCGAGGGCCTCCGTGCGGACCCGGTCGGCCAACAGGCGCTGCCGGGCCACCGCCTCCTTGGGGTCGCTCGGCCAGTTCTCGGGGTCGTCCAGTGCCTGGACCGCCCGCTGCGCGACGTCGCTCACGTGTGTTCCTCGGTTCCTCGTCCGCTCCCCGTCCGGGCTCTCAGGCGCAGTCTAGGCCGGTGAAGGTCTGCCCGGAGGCGGGGACTCCGGCCCCGGTCCAACGGAAGGGGACGCCGGTGGCCCGGTTGAGGTCGGGGTGGTCCATGAGCTGGAAGTGCAGGTGGGGCTCGCTGGAGTTGCCCGAGTTGCCGCACCGCCCGATCCGCTGTCCGACGGTGACCCGGTCGCCCTCCCGGACCTCGGCCGACCCCCTCCTCAGGTGTGCGTAGGCGGCGTACACGCCGTCGCCGAGGTCGAGGACGACGTGGTTGCCGACCACCCGGCGCGCACCGCCGAGACTCCGGACGACGGCTTCGAGGAACATGTAGGCCAGCGCGGGCCAGGTGTCACGGCTGCGGTGGTCGCGCTGGCCGTCGCGTACGCGCACGACGGTGGCGTCGGCGACCGCGAGGAGCGGCTGGTCGAAGGCCGGGTACCCGTCGTCGGGTCGGCGCGAGAGGGGCCACCAGTAGCTGCGGCCCGGGGGTCGGCCCTCGTCCACGTAGACGTCGATCGCGTAGGTCTGCCCGTACTGGTGGGTGCCGTGGCTGGGCACCCGGTCCGCAGGGCTGTTGAGTCCCACCCATGCACCGGCGACCGGCGGGGCCACCTCGACGGTGGCGTCCTCCATGGCCTGTTCCGAGGGCTTCCGGGCCCACAGTCGCGGCCCGACGAGGAACACCCCGGCGAGGAGGAGCAGGGGCAGCAGCGGCTCCAGGGCGAGGTCGAAGGCGATGGCCGCGGCGGCGTAGGCGAAGTACACCACCAGCAGGGGTCCGCCGAGGTTCGTGAGGATGCCGCGCATGCTGGTCTCCCTGGAATCGATCCCTTAGTACGTAATTACGTATCAACGTACATCACATCGACCCCCGGAAAGCACCCCTCAATTTCGCGCGCCGATCCTCCCGCCCATGGAGCGTCGCATTGTGCCCGAGGACACAGACCCGAACGCTCGGGAGCACCGCCCCGGAGCAGTACCGTGGAGCCGTAAATTTGTACTGACCGGTCAGTTCAAAAATGGGGAGGTCGCAAGAATGCGTCGGGCCACCGGAGCTCGTGTGCACGCCGAGGGCGTCACACTCACCACCCGAGAGGGACCCGTCTACACGGGGGTCGACTTCACCGCCCGGCCGGGAACGCTCACCGTCTTCCAGGCCGACTCCGGGGGCGGACGCAGCGCGCTGCTGCTCACCCTGTCCGGCCGGATGAAGCCGAGCGCGGGCAGCCTGCACGTCGACGGGTACTCGCTCCCCCAACAGGCACGACAGGTGAGGCGGATCAGCTCACTCGGGCTGATGGACGACGTCAACGCCCTCGACGACCGCCTGCGGGTCAGCGAACACCTCTCCGAGGCCCGCCTGCTGCGCATGCGCCCCGCCGCACGGTCCGTGACCGACCAGGCGATGGAGGCCGCCGACCTGGCTGGCCTGGACCGCCGGACGATGGTCAAGGAGCTCTCCATGCTGGAGCGGCGGCGCCTCGGCGTCGCCCTCGCACTGGTCTACGAACCGCGCCTGCTCGTGGTCGACAACGTGGACGGCGGCCTCAGCCGCGAACACCAGGCCGACATGTGGCGGTCCCTGAGGAACCTCACCGACGAGGGGCTGACCGTCATCGCCACCTGCGCCGACGCCCAGGAACTCGACGCCGTGGCCGGACCCGACACCCTGGGCCCCCTCCTGATCAGGCAGGACGACGGCACGGAGGACGAGGACCCGGCCGCCGGAGAGGACTCCGAGAAGGCACCGACCGAGGAAGTGATCGGGATCGACCAACTGCTCGACCACGAGGAGCCCGTGACGGACGCACCGCCCGGCGGGGACTCACCGTCCGGGGACGGGCCCGCTCCGAAGGGGGGCAGACACCGTGGGCGTTCGTGACAGGAAGAAGGAGGGCGCCGGGGAGAAGGACGACGCACCGGTCTACCGGTTCATGTCCGTCCCCAGGCTCGGGCTGCTCACCATGCGGTCCTTCCTGCGGTCACCGCTGCCCACGGCGGCACTGGCCGCGCTCATGCTCATCCCCCTGCTGTACTCCGGCATGTACCTGTGGTCGTTCTGGGACCCCTTCGATCGGATGGAGCACCTGCCGGTCGCCCTGGTCAACGCGGACGAGGGCGCCGAGGTCGACGACGAGGAGGTCAACGCGGGCGACGAGCTCAGCGACACCCTCCTTGAGCGGGGCGACCTCGACTGGCACCTGGTGGACGCCGCCGACGCGGCCCAGGGACTGGAGGACGGCACCTACTACGTCACCCTCACCATCCCCACGTACTTCAGCGAGGCCCTCACCTCGCCCTCGCGGGACCGAGAGGACCCGGTCCCCGCGCTGTTGGTCGCCAACTACAACGACTCCAACAGCTACGTCGTGCGCCAGCTCGCGGGCAGCGCCTTCAACGAGATTCGGGCGGCCGCGGCCTCCACGGCCATCAGCGACTATCTCGACCAGATCTTCCTGGGCTTCAACGAGATCCACAGCAGTACGGAGGAGGCGGCGGACGGCGCCGGGCAGATCGCCACCGGCGCCGGAGACGCCGAGAGCGGATCCGGTGAGCTCTCCGAGGGCATCGACGGCGCCCACGAAGGGGCCGGCACGCTCAGCGGCGGGATCGGCGAGCTCCACGAGGGCTCCAAGGCCCTCGCGTCCGGTGCGACGAGCGCCTCCACCCAGGTCTCCGAACAGGTCGACAAGCTCGACGACCTGGCCGACGAGTGGCTGCCGCAGCTGGAGGAGGACATCCCCGACATCCAGCAGCGCGCCGGGGAGGCCGCGAAGGTCTCCGCCGGGGTGTCCGAGGCCCTGGAGGACCTCCCGCAGGAGATCGACGTCACCGCCCTGAGCGAGGTGGACGGCCGCCTGTCCGCCTACCTCCGGGACCACCCCGAGCTCGAACAGGAGCAGCCCGACCTGCACGCGCTGCTCACCGACCTCCAGGGGGCCATGGACACCGCGCTTTCGGTGGCCGGTTACGTCAACGACAACCGGGAGGACATCAACGCGACCGCCGCCGAGGCCGCCGCGCTCAGCGAGAAGGCCGCGACCCTGTCCGAGGACCTGCCCACCATGGTCGAGGACGCCAAGGCCGCGAGGGCCGGGGCGGACGAGCTCGCCGAGGGTCTGGAGGACCTGGCCGAGGGTTCGCGCACGCTCCGCGACGGACTCTCCGAGGCCTCCACGGGTGCCGGGGAGCTGGACAGCGGGCTGGGCCAGCTCAGCGGCGGCGCCGGAGACCTCCACGAGGGCCTGGGCGACCTGGCCTCGGGCTCGGACGAACTCGCCGAGGGGCTGTCCGACGGGGTGGACGAGATCCCCACCTACTCCGACGACGGCCGGGTCAGCGCCACCGACATGATGAGCGAGCCGGTCCGTCTGGACAGCGAGGTGGACAACGAGGCCCCCAACTACGGCACGGGTTTCGCGCCGTTCTTCGTGCCCCTGTCCCTGTGGGTGGGAGCCATGGTGGTGTTCATGGTGCTGCCCGCGCTGTCCACCCGGGCCCTGGCCTCCTCCGCGCCGTCCTGGCGGGTGGCGCTGTCCGGACGCGTCGTGCCGCTGCTGCTCGGCTGGGCGCAGGTGGCGGTCATGATGACCGTCCTGCACCTGACCCTGGGGTTGCAGGCCCAGAACTGGCCGCTGACGCTCGCCTTCCTGGCGCTCACCTCGGCCGCCTTCACCACGACCGTCCAGTACCTGAACGTGAGGTTCAACGCGGCGGGACGGGTTGTCGCGCTGGCGCTGCTGGTCCTCCAGCTGACGTCGGCGGGAGGCACCTACCCCATCGAGACGAGTCCGACGTTCTTCCAGGCGATCGGCCCGTACCTGCCCCTGCACTGGGGAGTGACCGCCATGCGCCACCTGATCGGCGGCGGGGACATGATGCTGGTCGCGCAGGCCTTCGGGGTGATGGCCCTGTGGCTCGTGGTGCCCCTGTTGCTCACCTGGAGGGCAGTGAACAGCAAGCGAGTGTGGACGATGTCCACGCTCTACCCGGCACTGAAGATCTGACGGCCGGGGGCACCCACTCACAGTGGGTGCCCCCGGCCCACGAGGCCCCCTCAGCACCCGATGCAGCCGCCCGATCCATCTCAGCCACCGCAGAAGAACCGACCGGGAGCCGCAACCCCAGGTGTGAGGCCCACTCGCTCACCTCGGACCCAGGATGTCCCCGTCCACCAACCGTCACCTGGCAAAAGGCCCATCCGCCAACCTCAGCGACAGGCCGAGAACCCTGCCCGCGCACCTCAGCGACAGGAGGAAGCCGGTCCGTCCCACTTCGGTCACCACCGAAGAACCGAACGGGAGCCCCAGCCCCGGTTGAGTGCCCGACCGCCTGCCTCAGCCACAAGCCGAGGGCCCGCCTGCGAAGCTTGACCACAAAGGGGTACCCGTTCGGTGCCGGAGAGGGATCCGCAAGACGAGTCAAGCCGCCAGCGAGGAACGAGCCGGGCGTAGACGAGGATGCCGTGTTGCCTTGAACCCGAATCCCTCTGCGAAGGCGCAGAACACGGGCCGAAGCGAGGCGGAGGCCCAGGTAAACACATAAGAATGGAACCGATGAACGTGAGCACCCCCGCAGCCGACAGGCCCCGCAACGGGCGCCGTGAGGCCACCCGGCGCAAGCTGTTCGAAGCGGCGGTCACGCTGATCTCCGAGCAGGGGTACGGCTCCACCACGGTCGACGAGATCGCCGAACGCGCCGGAGTCGCCAAGGGCACCGTCTACTACAATTTCGCGGGCAAGAACGAGCTGTACGCGGCCCTGATGGAGTGGGGCGTCACCCGGCTCGCCGACACCCTGCGTGACTCGGTCCCCGACCCCGAACGGCAGGTCGAACCCCGGGAGTCCCTGGCCACGGTGCTGCGAGCGGGCGTGGTGTTCATCAGCACCCACGAGGCGCTGGCCCGGCTGCTGATGGCCGAGGCCTGGCGCACCAACCGGGCCTGGTACGCGACGATCCGACAGATCCGCACCGAGGCCATCGGCGTCATCACCGGGCAGCTCGACGCCATGGTCGAACGCGGCCTGACGCGACCGGACCTGGACACGGCCCTTGCGGGATCGGCACTGTTCGGCATGGTGGTGACCGTGGCCCTCGACTGGCGTACCCTCCAGCCAGAACGTCCCGTCGAGGAGATCCACACCACCCTGGCGCACATGGCCGACGGACTCATCGGCTCCCCCGCCTCCCCGCGCTGAGCTGACACCCGAAGAAGAACCCCCGGAGAGGATCCCCCGCCATGGTCGACCTGTACCCTCTGCTGCCCGTGATCGTCGGTGCCGTCCTGTTGTGGATGGTCACCCGGGACACCCGCACCGAACTGCTCCTGGTCCGCAACGGCGTGCGCGCCAAGGGGAGGGTGATCGGCTACCACGAGACGTCGGTGGCCTCCCGGATGATCGTGCAGTTCCAGACCGAGGACGGTAGGGAGATCCACGCGGAGCACGAGAACACCGGGTGGATGGCCTCCCGGGCCGGAGAGATCGTCACCGTCTCCTACGACCCGGAGGTCCCCGAGCGGGCCCGGATCGTCTCCGCGCCCTGGCTGAGCCACTGGGTCCGCGGCATGTTCGGGGGGCTCGGACTGGTGCTGGTCCTCATCGGCCTGTTCCTGGGTTATCTCCACTGGGGGGAGAACTAGCGCGTGTCCTGTGGACCATTCCTCGCTCACACCGGAGCGGGGGTCTCCTCCCGAGGAGGGGCGTAGCGGACCAGGCGCTCGGGGAGTTCGCCGTTGAGGCTGGACCGGGTGCGGACCCGCACACCGCAGACGAGGTCGGCCAGGCCCGCGCCGTCCGGGCGGACCACCGCGGTACTCGCGTGCAGCGCGACGACGGCGAGGGCAAACCACGGCAGGCCGAGGGCGGTCAGCACAATGACCGGCGCGTGCAGCAGCGCCGTGCGCGCCAGGACGCGCGGCCGGGAGGCCGGGCGGGGCCGTTGCCACTCGGTGAGGGCCAGGCGGACCGCCGCCGCCCCGGGGGTGCTCCGGTCGCGGCGCAACAGCGGCAGGACCAGCGCGAAGACCACGGCCAGGGCCAGGAGGGCGCCGGTGAGGACCTCGTCCCGTGCGCCGGGGCGAACCCAGCCGCTGGCGCCGACCAGGGCGACGAACGTGGCCGCGCCGAACCACCACAGGCCCAGGTCCACAAACGTGCCGAGCATCCGTCGGCCGAGGTCGGGGGCGATCCGGTCCGGGACGGCCGAGGGCCAGGACCGGTGCGGACCGTAGGGCCACACCACCGGCACCCACCGGGCCAGCAGCCAGCCCAGGAGGGTCGCGGCGACGCCGACCCCGGCCGTCTCGAACGCGACGGTGTTGTAGGCGCACGGATACAGGCCGAGGACCCCGGTGGCGCGGACCAGGACCACCACGAGGGCCAGGGCGGTGCCGAGGGCGAGGGTGGTGAGCGCTCCCCGGCGGAACCGGGAGCGGGCCAGCAGCCCGACCGGCAGGAAGACCGCGAGGGCCAGGGCCGCGTCGCGCACGGTCAGGGGCGGAGCGGCGGCGGGTTCGACGGCGCACAGCCCGTCCCCGGAGGCGGGCAGGGGCCAGACGGCGTAGACGGCCAGGCCGAGGCCGGTGAGCAGCGCCGCGAGGGTGAGCTGTCCGGGCCAGCCCGCCAGGCGCCCGTACCTCTGGTGCTGTCCGCGCAGGTAGAGGGCGGATGCGGTGACCATCAACAGCGGAATGGCGGCGACCGCCACCTCGATGGCGTCCTGACCTGCGCCGAACGGTTGCCCCATGGCGTGTGCGTTCCCCTTGCTCGTTCCCGGTGCGCCAGGCTAGTACGGGCCACGCCCGTGTGGGAGGGGAACCGTGATATCACTCTGCGGGGCGCCACCCTCGGGTCCGAACGCGCTCCCCCGCTCCACACCCCGGAGCCCCATGTGACGTTCGTCCCACGATGAGCGCCTTCAGTACCTGTCTGGTGGTTCGCGGACGTCATACGAGGCCTTGTGTGAACAATTCACTACTTCATGGCAGACTGCCTGCACCACCCGGATAATCCGCCGTTTCTCGGGCGAGATACGATCCCCAACGCCGAAAACCCCCGCATGTGGTTACTCTCCGGCGAGCCCACCCCCTGGAGGGACGAGCGCGGACCACACGACGGGAGGTCCGCGCGCGCCGGCCCGCAGGACGCGGCCAGGCGACCGCCCGGCGCCGACAGTGCCTGAGAAGACTTTGACGCGGATCGACAGGAGAACCGTGCAGGCAGTACCGAAGAAACGTGGGCGGACCATCGCCGCCCGTATTCGCGCCATGGTCATGATCCCCACCACCGCGCTGTTCGCACTGTGGTTGATCCTCACCATCGTCCTCGGCGGCGACGCTGTCTACCAGCTGATCCGCTCCAAGGCCACCGACGACCTCGTCACCCCCGCGGCCGTCGGCCTCGTCTCCGCGATGTCCGAGCGCTCGGCCACGATCGCCTACATCGAGGACCCCGACGACGCCGAGCTGGCACAGCGGCTGGAGCAGAGCCGCCAGGCCACCGACGATTCCCTGGGCGCCGTGCTGGACGACCTCATGGGCTTCGCCGACCTCGCTCCCGGCGAGGGCGGCATGCACATCGAGATGCTGTACGACATGTACCAGGAGATCGGCGACGTCCGCACGACCGTCGACGACGGTGACGCCTCCCGCGCCGACGTCCTGGACTACTACAACGAACTCGTCCTGCACGGCGCCGACAGCTTCGACAGCCAGGGCCGTGAGGGCAACGAGGGGGACGCGGTCAGCCCCGGCTTCACCGCGATCTACCTCTTCCGCACCGTGGACGTGGCCGCGCAGGCCGACGCCCAGATCGCCCGCGCCTTCGCCACCGGCGACCTCACCGTCGAGGACCAGCGAGAGTTCACCAGGATGATGGGCGCCTTTGAGGCCCTCCTGGACGCCAACGCCCCCTACCTCGAGGGCGAAGGCCTGCTGGAGCGGTACGAGGCCGTCCGGGAGAGCCCCGAGTACGCCACCCTCAACCGGCTCTCGGAGCGGATCACCGACCGCCAGGTCGAGTCCACCACGGTCACCGACCCCGTCACCCTGCTCCCGGAGACGGTCGACGACCTCTCCATGCCGGTCTCCGAGTCCGAGTGGGACGCCGCGTACGTCCACGTGATCACCGAGCTCACGGAGCTGGGCGCGGAGGAGTCGCAGTACGCGGCCGAGCTGACCCGCGACGACGCCAACAGCGCGGTGATCCTCGCGGTCGGCGGCAGCCTCGGCGTCGCCGCCGTCATCCTGGTCGCGTTCACCCTGGCCCGACGCTCCTCCCGCAACCTCACCTCGCGGCTGCTCACCCTGCGCGAGGAGTCACAGGACCTGGCCGAGAACAAGCTGCCCGAGATCATGGGCCGCCTGCACCGGGGTGAGCGCGTGGACATCGCCTCCTCCCTTCCCGAGCTGCGCACGGAGGACGACGAGATCGGCGACGTCGCCAAGTCGTTCAACACCGCCCAGCGGGCCGCCGTCGAGGAGGCCGTCCAGCAGACCGAGCTGCGCCACGGCGTCAACCGCGTCTTCCTCAACATCGCCCACCGCAGCCAGACGCTGGTGCACCGACAGCTCCGGCTGCTGGACAAGATGGAGCGCGAGCAGGAGGACCCGGACCAGCTCGCCCAGCTGTTCAAGCTGGACCACCTGGCCACCCGCTCCCGCCGCAACGCCGAGAACCTGCTGATCCTCGGCGGCGAGGCCCCGGGCCGTACCTGGCACCGCCCGATGCCGCTGATCGACGTCCTGCGCGGCGCGATCTCGGAGTCCGGCGACTACACGCGGGTCAAGCGTGAGCGCATCGCCCGGGTGAACCTCAACGGCCCCGCCGTCGCGGACGTCATCCACCTGGTCGCGGAGCTGGTGGACAACGCGGCCATGTTCTCGCCTCCGCACACCCAGGTACGCCTGAGCAGCGACGACGTGCCCAACGGCGTGACGATCGAGATCGAGGACCGCGGTCTGGGCATGACGGAGGCCGAGTTCACCTCGACCAACGCCCTGCTGGCGGACCCGCCCGAGTTCGACGTGATGCGTCTCAACGAGAAGATGCGCCTCGGCCTGTTCGTGGTCTCGCACCTGGCGCACCGCCACGGGATCAGGGTGCACCTGCGCCCGTCGCCGTACGGCGGTGTCCAGGCGATCGTGCTGCTTCCGCAGGAACTCATCTCGGGCGACCGCTCGCCGCTGCCCTCCTCGGAGGAGCCCGGCGACATCTGGGAGGTGCGCGAGATCGTCGACCGCACCCCCGAGGTCGCGCTGGAGGCGGGCCGGTCCACCCGGCCCGGCAAGCCCGTGCTGACCTCGGTCTCCACCTCCCCGAGCGTGGAGGAGCCGGAGACCTCGTCCGGCTCCACCAACGCGGAGGCGACGGAGAGCGACCTGCTCAGTGCCCCCGTCAGGCAGGACGAGTCCCGCCCCGTCCTGCCCACCCGCAACCCCCGCATCAGCGCGGTGCCGGACTCCGCCAAGGAGGCACCGGCCAGGGGGCCCGCCCTGTCCGAAGCGAGGGCGCCCTCCGAGACGACCGCGCAGCCCGAGGCCCCCGAGAAGTTGGAGGAGCCCGAGCAGCCGGAGGAGCCCGAGACCGTCGAGGCCGGCGGCGGCCGCCCCTCGCTCCCCAAGCGGCGTCCGCAGGAGAACCTGGCACCGCAGCTGGCGACCGATCCCGCCGAGCCGGGGACCTTCGGGCCCGCCGCCGGTGGCGCCTCCGCCGAGTCCAACCTGGAGGGCACCGAGCGCCTGGCGCGCCTGCGCCGGAACATGTCCGCGTTCCAGCAGGGAACGGACCGTGGACGGCGCGAGAGCAAGCAGAACACCAACGACACCGACAAGGACGCGTAACCGTGACGAGTACCGAAAGCGCTGAGCGCGGTAGCGGAAGCTCCGCGGGCAAGAAGGACATCGACTGGCTCCTGGACGAGTTGCTCGACCGCGCCGTGGGTTCGCGCCACGCGATCGTCCTGTCCGCTGACGGCCTGCTGATCGGCCGCTCGAAGGAACTGGTCAAGGAGGACGCTGAGCACCTGTCCGCGGTCGCCTCCGCGTTCCAGAGCCTGGCCCGGGGCACCGGCCGCCACTTCGGCGGCGGCGAGGTCCTCCAGACCGTCGTCGAGATGGAGAGCGCCTACCTCTTCGTCACGGGCGCCGGTCGCGGCGCCTGCCTTGCCGTCCTGGCCGAGGAGAGCGCCGACGTCGGTCTCATCGCCTACGAGATGAACGTCCTGGTCGACCAGGTGGGCCGTTACCTCGAGACCGCTCCCCGCCACGGGGACGCCGGCGAGGCGTCCGGGGAAGCCACGCGATAGGGGTCCGTATGCATGCGCACGACGAGTTCGATCCTGGTGACACCCAGAACGGTCTGCCGCACCGCGACGCAGGCGGGGGCTTCGGCGAGGAAGCGGCGCCCGACGGCGAGGAGGCGGGGCCGCTGGTCCGGCCCTACGTGATCGCGCAGGGCCGTGACCACGCCGACGCCGTCCAGCTGGACATGATCAGCGTGGTGATCGCGGCCAAGAGGGCCGAGGTCGACGAGATGGCGCTCGAACCGGAGCAGCTCCGCATCCTGGAGCTGTGCCGTCGTCCCCTGTCGGTGGCCGAGGTGTCCGCCCACCTGGACATCCCGGTGGCCGTCGTCAAGGTCCTGCTCAGCGACCTGCTCAACCGCGGGCTGGCTCTGGCCCGCGCCCCCTACACAGCTAAGAGCCCGGTGAGCCGGGACGTACTCCAGGCGGTTCTCGATGGCATCCAGAGACTCTGACCCGGGCCCCGAGGCCCCCGTCCCCTCCGCACTCAAGATCCTGGTCGCCGGGGGTTTCGGCGCCGGGAAGACCACCCTGGTCGGCGCGGTCAGCGAGATCGCCCCGCTCAGCACCGAGGAGATGATGACCGAGGCCAGTTACGGCATCGACGACCTCTCCGGTGTGGAGTCCAAGACCACCACCACGGTGGCGCTGGACTTCGGCCGCATCACCATCAGCCCGGCCCTGGTGCTGTACCTGTTCGGCACACCGGGCCAGGAGCGCTTCTGGTTCATGTGGGAGGAGCTGTCCGAGGGCGCGCTGGGCGCCGTCGTCATCGCCGACACCCGCCGTCTGGAGACCTGTTTCGCGGCGGTCGACTTCTTCGAGCGGCGCGGGGTGCCGTTCGTGGTCGCGGTGAACTGTTTCGACGGGGCCCACCAGTACGAGCCGGAGGAGGTCCGTGAGGCGCTGAGCCTGAACCCGGACATTCCGGTGACGTTGTGCGACGCCCGTGTGCGCGAGTCCGCCAAGCAGGTGCTGCTGGCCCTGATGAACCGGGTGTCGGAGCAGGTCGCGGCGTGACCGTGGCCGGTCGCGGGGTCGCGACCGGCCGCCGAGGGGCGGGGGGGGCGGGGTTCGGGGGACCACGCTCCACCCGCCCCTCCTCCTGTGTGCGGGCGCGTCGCACGGGGTGTCGGAGGTGGAAGACGCGCCCCTTCCCTTGTACACGTGTAGGTTCCAGGTAAAGTGCGGGGCGCGTGCCACGCCCCATCGCGGCGCGCGTGCGGAGGAAACCGGGGCACACGCCCCGGGCGGTCCAGGACGAAGGTGGAGTTCCATGCAGCGTTTCCATTGGCGCGACGAGATCCGCGGCCTGGACGCGGAGGCCGACTGTGAGCGGATCGTGCGGATCCTGGGCACGCTGGAGTTCCCCTGGGACCTGGAGCAGGCCCTGGGCCTGGCCCTGTACCGCACCTACGCGGTCCCGTCCATCGGCCAGCTGCTCGGGGACACCCACGAGTTCACCGAGCGCACCCAGCACCGCTACGACGACACCGCGCTCATCCTGAACGACATCATGGAGCACGGGTTCGGCCCGGGCCGGGGCCGTGACGCCCTGCGCCGGATGAACCAGATGCACCGGTCGTACGACATCAGCAACGACGACTACCGGTACGTGCTGAGCACCTTCGTCGTCATGCCGGTGCGCTGGCTGAACGACTACGGCTACGGATGGCGCCGCCTGAGCGACCACGAGATCGCGGCCAGCACGAACTACTACCGCAAGCTCGGTCGGCACATGGGGATCAAGGACATCCCCGAGACCTACTCCGAGTTCCGCGAGCTGATGGACTCCTACGAGGCGGAGCACTTCGCCTTCACCAAGGGCGGGCGCGCGGTCTCGGACGCCACTCTCGACCTGATGGTCGACTTCTACCCGGCCTGGCAGCGCCCCCTGGTGCGCCCCTTCACCAAGGGCCTGCTGGACCCGCCGCTGATCAAGGCCTTCGACTACCCGGAGCCCTCGGCGTTCTGGCGCAGGGGCGGGGACCTCGCCCTGCGGCTGCGGGCGAGGGTCGTGCGGCGGATGCGGCCCCGCAAGGAGCAGCGCTGGGCTCGGATGAGCCCCAACATCCGCAGCTACCCCGAAGGCTACGAGCCGGACCGCATCGGCACGTTCCCCAAGGGCTGCCCGGTCCCGCACGACATGCTGACGCGTGACGTGGGGGCGACCGGCGCGAAGGTCCCCGCGCCCGGGCAGGCGGTGGCCCCTGCGCCCCGCACCCCCGAGACCGCGAACGCCGCATCCGAGGCCACGAACACCGCCCCCGAGCCGACCGAGCGCTGACCGCCGCCGCCGAGCCGGTGGGGGCGGTCCGCGCCCTCCACCCCTACCGGCCCGGGGCCGGGCCGTGGATGCGCAGGAAGGCGTCCACTCCGGAGCGGACCATCGCGATCCGCTCCTCCTCCGGCAGCGGGAGCGCGCCGAAGAACGACCTGCTGTTGGCGGGGCCGCGCACCAGGGCCAGGTAGTGCCCGGCCGCGGCCTCCTCCCCGTTCGGGGGGATCTCCAGCAGCTCGCGGTCGGCCAGGGCGCGCAGGTGCGCGGCCAGGGCCCGCACCACCAGTTCCGAGCCGCTGTCGGACCAGGCGCGCGCCGCCTCGGGGAAGTGCGTGGCCTCACCGATCAGCAGCCGGACCAGTGCCGTGTGGTCGGCCCGGCGTCCCAGCGGGGACAGCCACTCGTCCTCGAACCCGACGAGCGCGCTCCTGGCGTCAGCGGCCCGCCCCAGGTGGCGGGCGGTGGCCTCGGCGTGGTCGGCCGCCAGGACGGCGCTGCTCTGGGTGACGATGGTCAGGAACAGCCGTTGCTTGTCCTCGAAGTGGTTGTAGATGGTGCGCTTGGAGACCCCGGCGTCCGCGGCGATGGCGTCGACGCTGGCCCGCGCGTAGCCCTCCCTGAGGAAGACGCGCAGCGCGGCCTCCGTGATGGCCTCGCGTTTGACCGCCGACCGGCGATCCCGCCCGTCCCCGCACGTGTCGGTCATCCCTCGTCCTTCGTGCTCGTGCATCCGTCCGTCCGGGAGGCACCTCGTCACCAGCGAAACTGCACCGTGTAGTTTACCTGGTATGGCGAAGCACGACCCCCACTCCTCAGCTGTGTCCGCCGACCCCCCGAAGCCGCCCGGCCCGGGCCCCACCGCGCCCCACCGGCTCGATCGCCCTCTCATCAAGCTGGCCGCCGTCCTGCTGGTCGGCTCGATGGCCGCCCTTCTCGACACCACGATCGTCAACGTCGCCGTGGACCACCTCTCCCGCGAGCTCGACGCCCCCGTGTCCACGGCGCAGTGGGTGGCCAGCGCCTACCTGTTCTCCACCGCCGCCGTGATCCCGGTGACCGGCTGGGCGATCGACCGCTACGGCCAGCGGGCCACGTGGATCACCGCCCTCGTGCTCTTCGGGGTGGGGTCGCTGCTGTGCTCCGCCGCGTGGTCCATCGAGAGCCTGATCGTCTTCCGTGTGTTCACCGGGCTGGGCAGCGGCATGGTCCTGCCTCTCGTCATGACGATCCTCGTGCAGGCGGCCGGTCCGCAGCGGCTCGGCCGGGCCATCGGCCTGATCAGCGTGCCCATCCAGCTGGCGCCCGCGCTCGGCCCGGTGCTGGGCGGGATCGTCCTGGACACGCTGGGATGGCGGTGGATCTTCGTGATCTCCGTGCCGTTCATCCTGCTCGCGATCGCCCTGGCGGTGCGCGGGGTGCCCAGGGGCACCCCCCGCGCCACCGAACGGCTCGACGTGGTCGGCCTGCTCCTGCTCTCCCCCGGCATCGCGACCCTGCTCTACGGACTGTCAGTGCTGGGAAGCTCCCGTCCGGCACCGCTGTTCGCCGGTGTCGGTCTGCTGCTGATCGTCGGATTCGTCGTGCACGCCCTGCGCGAGCGGCCGGGCGGGCCCCCTCCCGTGATCGACCTCCGCCTGTTCCGGAACCTGCTGTTCCGGTTGGGCGCGCTGCTCATGTTCGTGTTCGGGATCTGCGTGTGGGCGGGCATGTTCCTCCTCCCGCTCTTCTTCCAACAGGTCCAGGGCACCTCCGCGATGACCGCAGGGCTGCTCATGGCGCCGATGGCCGCCGGGGTGGCCCTGGTGAACCTGTTCATGGGATCGGTGACGGACAACGTGGGTCCGCGCTACCTGGTGGTGGGCGGCCTCTTCGTGGGCGCGGCCGCCACAGCCCCCTTCGTCCTCGCGGGGCCGGACACCTCCCCGGCCCTGCTGGCCGCCGCGATGTTCGTGCGGGGTCTGGGGCTGGGAGCGGCGATGGTGCCGATGCTGGCCACCGCCTACCGGGGCCTGCCCTCGGACCGGGTGCCCAGGGCCAGCAGCGCCCTGAACGTCACCCAGCGGTTGGGCGCGGCCATCGGCACCGCCGTGCTGGCCCTGCTGCTGGCGTCCCTGCTCGCCGACACCGCGCGGCCCGAGACCGCCTTCCAGGCCACCTTCGCGTGGATGACCGGCCTGACCGCCGCCGCGATGGTGCCCGCGATGTTCCTGCCCAGCACCCGGCCCGACCTCACACCGGGGCGGACCGGCCCGGACGGTCGGACGCCTCCGAGCTCCGCCCCCTGACTGGCCTTCGACTCGGCCCCCGGGCCGTAGGTCACCCCCCGCACCAGGGTCTCGGAGGGGCCCGTCGCCCTGCCCGGCGCATCGAGTCGGCCAGGACGACGGTGGCCAGCCACACCCCGGTGGCCGGCAGGGCGGTCGACGTCACGCTGAGGGTGCCGGACAGGTCGAGGAGGAACGGCGTGAACACCACCGCCCACACCCGCGACTGCGCGAGGTGGCCGGTCATGGAGCGCTGCCCGGCCTAGGCCGGGGCGGTCACCACCGGACCGGGGGCCGGGCTGGGGCGATCGTGGCCAGGGACGAGGGCACCCGGGGCCACCTTCGCCGAACCCGTCACGACGGGACGGGTCTCCGGGTCTTCGAGGCGGCCGTGGACCCCCACCGCGCGGCGAAATGGATCGTGGCACTCACCGACGCCGGTTGTCTGATCAGCGACGACGAGGGGTTCGACCGGCCGGGGCGGCGCGGAACCGCGCCGGATCGTCGCGGCCTACCTGGGCCGCCGCACCACGGCCGCCTGACCGCCCCGCCTCTCCCTTCGCCCACTCCTAGCGCCCGAGGCGGCGCCACAGGGGGCGCGGCATCAGCCGCATGCCGGTGAACAGCGGCCGGAGCACGCGCGGGGCCCACACCGTGGTGGCGTTACCGCGCAGCCCCCGGGACACCGCCTCGGCCACCTGAGCCGGGGTCGCGGGGAACGGCGCCGGGTCCACGTGGCGCGACATCCGGGTGGCCACGTACCCCGGTCGCACCACCAGGACCCGGGCGCCCGAACCGTGCAGGGAGTCGGCCAGCCCCTGGGCGAACCCGTCGAGCCCGGCCTTGGCGGACCCGTACACGAAGTTGGCCCGGCGGACCCGCACCCCGGCCACGGACGAGAGCACCACGAGGGCTCCGTGGCCCTGTTCGCGCAGGCGGGCGGCGACGGACAGGCCAACGGACACGTGGCCGGTGTAGTTCACGGCGGCCGCGCGGGCGGCGGAGAGCGGGTCGGCCTCGTACGCGGACTGGTCGCCCAGCACGCCGAAGGCGTCCACCACCACGTCCAGATCGCCCACCAGCTCCACGGCGGCCGCCACCGTGGCGGCGTGGGTGTCGGCGGTCTCGGCGTCGAACTCCAGGGAGTGCGTGGCGGCGCCCAGAGCCCCGAGCACGTCCGGCGGCTCCGCGACCCCGCCGCGGGCGGCGAGCACCACCTCGCGGGCGCCCTCGCGGACCAGCCGTTCGACGACGGCCAGGCCGATCTCGCTGCGTCCGCCGAGCAACAGGACGGTACGCACTCTTCCCAGCGAGTCACGCATGGTCGGGTCCTTCCGGAACGGGTCGGGATTCGGGTGAAGTGTGGTTCAGACGAGGCGCAGGCGACGGGCGAGGTCCGAGACGAGTACGCCGCCCGGGTCCACGCGGGCGCGCGTGGCCCGCCACTCGGGGATCGCCGGGTACATGGCGTGCACGGTCTCCGGTCTGGCCCTGCTGTCCTTGGCCAGGTACACGCGCCCGCCCGCCGCCAGGACGCGCTGGTCGAACCCGTCCAGCAGACGCGCCAGCCCGGGGAGTCCGGCGGGCAGGTCCACGGCCAGGGACCAGCCGGGGCGCGGGAACGACAGCGGCCCGGGGGTGGGTGCGCCCATCCGCTTGAGGACGGCCAGGAACGACGGCGCCCCCGCCCGGGACAGCCCTTCGGCCACGGCGCGCAGGGTGTCCTCCCCTCCGAAGGGGACGACGAACTGGTACTGGACGAGCCCGCGCGGACCGTACATCCGGTTCCAGCCCGCCACGGCGTCCAGGGGGTGGAAGAACCCGGAGAGCGGCTGGACCCGGCCCCGCTCCCGCAGGGGCGCGGCGCGGTGGTGGGCGCTGTTGAAGGCACCCACCGTCCACCGGTTGAGCAGCCCGGGCGGGGCCCAGGGCGGCGCGGCCAGCGTGGGCCCGGTCCGGTGCCGCAGAGGGTCGCGGCGCTGGGGCGCGGGCAGGTCGGCGCGGAGGGCGTGATCGGCGCGGGTCAGTACGCCGCGTCCGAGGGAGGCGCCCCGGGCCAGGAGGTCGACCCAGCACACCGAGTACCGGTGGGCGTGGTCCGTGCGGGCCATGAGCTCCAGGGTCGAGTCGAGGTCCGGGGTGCGGTCGGTGTCCACACGGGCGTAGGCGGTCTCCACCGGGAGCACTCCGAGGGTGGCCTCGGTGATCACCCCGGTCAGGCCCATCCCGCCCACGGTGGCCCAGAACAGGTCGGGGTCCGACCCTTCGGGGCCGAGCCGGAGCACCCCGCCCGTGGGCGTGAGCAGGGTCAGGGAGCGCAGGTGCGCGCCCAGCGACGAGTCCACGTGGTGGTTCTTGCCGTGCACGTCGGCGGCGATCGCCCCGCCGAGTGTGACGTGCCTGGTCCCGGGGGTGACGGGCAGGAAGTACCCGTGGCGCAGCAGGTGCCCGACGATCCGCCCCAGGCTGGTCCCGGCGGGCGCGGTGAGCTCCTCTTCCACGATGTCCAGGCGGGGCGGCCCGGTGAGTTCGGTGCAGTCCAGAACGGTCCCGCCCGCGACCTGGGCGGCGTCCCCGTAGGAGCGGCCCAGCCCCCGGGCCAGGACGCCGCGCGGACCCGCCTCGGCGAGCATCCGGGCAGCCTGTTCGGCGGTGCGCGGGCGCACCACGTGGGCGGCGGTGGGTGCGGTGCGACCCCAGCCGGTGAGGAGCGTCGGGCGGCTCACAGGTGGATCCCCAGTCCGACCAGGAGGGCGAGGGAGGCGAGGACGAGCTGGAGCGGGCGGTCCCGCAATGCGATCTCCTCGGGTTCCTCGCCCGCTCCCCGGTCCACAAGAAGGTTGTAGCGGAGTACGAACATGATGAACGGAACGATACTGACCGCGTGGAACGCGGACTGCGGTCCGCCGCCCTGCTCCAGCGCCCAGAGGCAGTAGGTGACGATCATGGCGCCGGAGGCCATGATGCGCATGTGGGACAGGTAGCCGGGGGTGTAGCCCAGCAGCGCCGTGCGGGTGGGGTGCGCCGTGGTCTCCTCCCCCGCTTGGGCGTCGGCGCTCCCTGCCGGGGGGACCGGCGCGGTGACGCGCAGTTCCGCCTCGCGTTTACCGACCACCACCAGCAGCGCGGCGAGCGCGACCACGATGACGAACCACGAGGTCAGCGGAACCCCGACCACGAAGCCGCCCGCCATCGCGCGCAGCATGTGGCAGGAGGCGACCGCCACGAGGTCGCAGACGACGACCTCCTTGAGCCTGAGCGTGTAGGCCAGGGTGAGCAGCACGTATCCGACCAGCACGAGGGTGAACCGCGTGTTGCCCAGGGCCAGGGAGGCCAGCGGGGCGGCGATCACGAGCACCACTCCGACGGACAGGGCGAGGGGGACGGGGAGGTCGCCCGAGGCGACCGGTCGGCTCCGTTTGCGTGGGTGCTCGCGGTCGCGATCCGCGTCGCGGACGTCGTTGAGCAGGTAGGTGCCGCTGGCCGCCAGGCAGAAGAGTCCGAAGGCGGCCGCGCACAGCAGCAGGGTGCGGGGGTCGCCGAGCGTTCCGGCGGTGGCCGGTGCGGCGATCACCAGCAGGTTCTTCACCCACTGGCGCGGGCGGCACGCCCGGACGAGGGCGCCGGTGCGGTGCATGCGCGCCCCCTCCTGGTGATCGCGAAGTGAGCGGCCGGACCGCCCGCGAGGGGGGTGGACGGTCCGGCCGTTGGTGCCAGCGTGGCGGCCGCGGAACGGCCGTCACGGTGCGGGGCCGTGGGCGCCGGGATCGGCGACGTGGGGGCGGCCCCTGAGTGGGGGGGTGACGT
>NZ_LAVM01000047.1:0-46804 GCF_001083815.1 Nocardiopsis sp. SBT366
CGACCGCCGCCGTGCCCTGCCCCCGACCCGTACGGCCTCGCCCGGAAGGCGAGCGCGACGACCGCGCCCCCGGGGACGTCCGCCTCCACGACCTTCAGTGAGAGGACCGTTTCTTGACGCAGAACGACAACCAGCAGACGACCGAGGACCACACCGAGGCGGGCCAGCCGCCCGTCGGCCCCCACGAGCGCCCCGAGCCGGGAGTGAGCCCCTGGAACGCGCCGGTGGTGGCGGAGTTCCGAGCCAACGGCGGCCACGTGAGCGGTCCGTTCGCCGGAGGCGACCTGCTGCTGCTCACCACCACCGGTGCGCGCTCGGGCCGGGAACACACCAACCCGCTCGGCTTCGCGCGGATCGACGACCGCGTCTACGTGGTGGGTTCCGCCGGGGGCTCCGCGAAGGACCCCGACTGGTACCGCAACCTGCTCTCACGCCCCATGGTGACCGTGGAACTACCGGGAGAGGACTCCCGGGAGTGCGTCGCGGTTCCGCTGGCGGGCGGGGAACGCGACCTGGTGTTCGAGGAGATCGTCCGCCGCCACCCGGGCTACGGCGACTACCAGGACCAGGTGGAGCGTCGACTCCCGGTGGTGGAACTCCAGCCCTCACCGGGGTTCGGCTCCGGTGAGGTGCGCAACCTCGCCGACAAGCTGTTCCAGATCCACGCGTGGTTGCGCGGCCAGCTCGCCAACGTGCGCGGGGACGCCGAGCGCTACCTCGCCGAGCGCGACGCGGCGACGACCGCGCCGCCGATCGGGCTCAACCTCCAGATCCGTCAGCACTGCCTGGCCTTCTGCGAGTCCCTGCACTTCCACCACACCAGTGAGGACGCCATGTTCCCCCGCCTGGCCGAGGGCTTCCCGCACCTGCGGGAACCCGTCGAGCGCCTGGTGGAGGAGCACCGTGTGGTCGACCGCGTCCGGGGTGAGTTGGAGGGGCTGCTCGCCGACGTGCGCACCGCCGATCCCGTGCGGTTCATGGCCGAACTGGACCGGCTGACCGAGGAACTCGAGGCCCACCTGGACTTCGAGGAGGAAGCCCTCATCCCGACGCTGTCCGCTATCCCCTTCCCGCCCGAGTAACGCCCGTGCCGTGGGGCCCGGGAACCGCCAGCCGGTCCCCGGGCCCCACGTACGCCCGCACCGGCGCCGGTCGCCCTACCCCCCGAACAGAGTGCCGAGGTTGATCTCGGTGCCCAGGAACATGGAACCGACGATGAGGATCAGCAGACCGGGCAGCAGGGTCGCGGCGGTCACCATCGTCACCCTCGGGTTGAGGCGCTGGGCCTTGCGGCGCATGTACTGGGCGTCGGCCAGGCGCATGTCCTTGCTGATGTCCACCAGGGTGTCGCTCAGCGGGGCGCCGAGCTCCTCGGCCTGTTGGATGGCGGTGACGAACTTGCTGAGTGACTCGTTGCGGTTGCGGCGGCGCAGGGTCTCGAAGGCCTCCCGGCGCGACGTGCCCAGCTCCATCTGTCGCAGCGCGATCGTGAACTCGTCCGCCAGCACCCCCGGCATCGACACCGCCACCCGGGCGACGGCGGCCCGGAACGACATGCCCGCGCTCACCGTCACCGCGAGCACGTCCAGGAAGTCGGGCAGCTGCGTCTGCACCTCGTCGGCGCGCTCCTGGGTCTGCACGTACAGGTTGAGGTCGGTCAGACCCGTGAAGGCCAAGGCCAGGAGGGCGAGCATCGGGCTGGAGTCCGCCACCAGCACCAGTACGGCGAGGGAACCGTAGACGGCCACCTCACCGACCTTGCGACGCACGTACCGTTCCGTGGTCAGACCGTCAGGGCGCCCAGCCGCCTCGATACGGGAGGAGACGGAGGCCTTCAACGCCTCGCTCATCGAGGCCATCAGGGCTTTGGAGAAGGGGCGCCCGATTCGCTCGGTGATGCGGTGCAGGAAGAAGGTCTCGTCGCTCTTGGTGGTCACCGGAGCGTTGACCGGGTCGTCCACGGTCACCCGCGTCTGCGACTGGGTCAGGTAGAGGCCGTAGACACCGAGCAGCACGACCAGGGCCGAGGCGAGCGCGGCCGCCAGGGGTATCAGGAGCGGGAGGTTCATGGGTGTCCTTCGAGGGGGCGGGGGTCCCGGAGGACCGGGACGTGGTGCGGTCGGGCGCTACATCTTGAACCTGGTGATGCGGGCGACCAGCGCGAAACCGGTGGCGTACAGCGCCGCCACGACCAGCAGCACCGCGATCCCGGCCCCGGAGCTGGTCATCGTGCGCATGATCCCCGGCTCGATTCCGTTGACCATGAACAGGGCGCCCACCGACATGAACGCGAGCGCCCACACGGTGGAGGTCGTCTCGCTGAGGATGGTGCTCACCTCACGCCGGGTCTCCTTGCGGCTCTCCAACGTGCCGGAGATGTTGCGCAGGGCCGTCACGAGCGAACCGCCGGACCTGGACGCCACCACCAGGGTGGACAACAGCACGCCCAGCTCCCGAGAGGGCATGCGCTGGCGCAGGTCCGCGATGGCCTCCTCGAAGCTCGCACCCAGCTTCATCGACTCCGCCATCCGGCCGAGTTCCTCTCCGGCCGGGCCGTCCAGTTCGTCGGCGGCGATGGCCACCGCCGTCGGCAGCGCCAGCCCCGCGGAGGTCGCGTTGCCCAGTACACGGGCCAGGTCGGGCAGCTGGTTGGTGAACTCCTCCCGGCGCTTGACCTCGGCCCTGCGCAGGTAGGAGAAGAACAGGAACGCCACGCCCGCCGCGGCCAGCAGACCGAAGAACGGCGCGAGGACATGCCACACCACCAGGACCGTCAGCAGCGTTCCGGACACGAGCGCCACGACGAACGTGGCCGGGCGAATGTCCGTGCCCGAGCGCGCCATGCGACGAGCGAGCCGCGCACCCCACTGCGTGCGCCGCAAACGTGCGTCCAACCTGGCCAGGGGGGTGGACGCCTCGTACTCCGCCTGGTCCAGGGCGCTGCGGGCGGCGATCAGCCGCCGCTGCTCGGCGCTGGCCACGAACTCCCACAGAGCCCACAGCATCAGGAACAGAACCAGGGCGAGGCCGCCGAGGATCGCCGGAACCTGCCAGTTCACGCGGACTCCCTTCGGACCGGTACCGCCGCGCGGCCCGGTGTCGTACTTCGCTGTCGCGTCCGCGTGGACGCTGTTCGGGCCCTCACTGGCTGCCCTGCGGGCGGTCGTCGGACACGACCCCGAACACGGACGGGATGCTCTCCCCCACGTGGTACATCCGAGCGGCCACGTGGCGGGGCAGGGGATGGTGCCGGTACCGCCCCTCGACGGTGCGGTCGGGATTGGCAGGCAACGCCGCGAACTCCATGAGCCGATCCAGACGGAACTCCTCGCGGCGGCGCGAGGAGACCACGGCGATCTCGTTGATCCGCCGCGCCCCGTCCGGCCAGCGGCCCAGGTGCACCACCGCGTCCACGGCGTTGTTGATCTGGTCGCGGATCGCGTCGTAGGGGATGTTCCCCTCGCCGAGGGTCGCCAGGGTCTGCAACCGGTAGATGGCGTCGTCCGCCGAGTTGGCGTGCACCGTCACCAGTGAGCCGTCGTGGCCGGTGTTCATCGCCTGGAGCATGTCGATGGTCTCGGGGCCGCGGACCTCGCCGACGATGATGCGGTCCGGACGCATCCGCAGCGCGTTGCGCACGAGGTCGCGGATGGCGATCTCGCCCCGCCCCTCGATGTTGGCGGGCCGTGACTCCAGCCGCACGACGTGCTCCTGCATCAGCTGGAGCTCGGCGGAGTCCTCGATCGTGACGATCCGCTCCTGGCTCGGTACGAAGGCCGACAGAGCGTTCAGGAAGGTCGTCTTACCGGTACCGGTACCGCCCGACACCACGATGTTGAACCGTGCGCGCACCATCGCCGACAGCAGCACCCCGGTCGCCTGGTCCAGGCTGCCCATCCGTACGAGTTCCTCGATGGGGTAGGGCTTGGGGAAACGCCGGATGGTCAGGACCGGCCCGGACAGGGACAGCGGCGGGATGATCACGTTGACCCGCTCCCCACTGGGCAGACGGGCGTCCACCATCGGTGAGGACTCGTCCACGCGCCGGTTGACCAGCGACACGATCCGGTCGATGGTCTGGTACAGCTGCTCCTCGCCGTTGAAGGCGGCGTCGATGCGCTCCATACGGCCGCCGCGTTCCACGAACACGTTGTCGGGGCCGTTGACCATGATCTCGGTGATGCTCTCGTCGGCCAGCAACGGCTCCAGCACACCCAGCCCCAGGGCCTCGTCCACTACCCGGCGGATCAGCACCGACCGTTCGCGGTCCGAGAGCACCGGGCCCTCACGGGACAGGAGGTGCCCCACGACTCGCTCCAGGCGGACACGGCGCTGTGCCAGCGTCAGCTGGGTCAGGTCCTCCAGGTTGATCTCCTCGAGGAGGCGCCGACGCCAGTGCGTCACGCTGCCACGGTCCGCGCGCTCCTCGACGCCGCGGTCCTCCTCCAAACGGTCCTTCAGGCCCATGCCCCTCGTCTCCTCCCTCGCCGCTGCCGTCCTGGTGTTCCGGTTGGCTCGCCTCACACGTTCGGCATGTCCACCCGTCGGGTCAGAGTCAGGTTCAGCTCCACTGACGAGAACACGATCGGCAGTGGGTGCGAGACCTCCACGAAGTACCCTTCACTGTCGTTGGCCCCGCTGGTGATGGTGGCGTCGTCCAACCAGCCGGGCAGGGCGGTACGGGCGGCGTCCTCGGCCCCGGACAGCTGCTGGGTTCCCGCGGCCCGGGCGCCCGCCCTGGCGGCCGACTCGATGCGTTCGATCGCCACGAAGGCCAGGAACACCTCGATGGCCACCACCACGGTGAGCAGCAGGACCGGCAGGATCGCGGCGAACTCCAGGATGGGTCCGCCCCGGTCCGAGCGCGGACGGCCGCCGAACAGCAGGCGTCGGAGCCGCCGATGCCCGGGGGGACGTGTGCCGGAGCCGCGTGTCCCTGTTCCGCTTGCGGCGGTGCGGCTGCCGGGTCGCCGGGACGCCTGGACTCGCTCGGAGGAGGGTGCGCCGTTCAGGGTGCCTCCACCCCCTCCGGATCCGTGGTCCCGCGCGGCGCAACCTCGGTGACCACCTTCGCCTCCCCGGTGATCGGCCACGGAGCCGTCACACCTGGAAGAAACACCGGCATGTCCAGGCTCACCCGGGCGAACCGGGCACCGTCCCGCTCAACGACCTCCGTGGTCAGTACGTCCTCGCCGTCCCAGGGCGCGCGCACCCGCTTGCGCGCCTCCTCGTCGATGCGCGCCATGTCGTCCGGGGTGACGGAGGCCTGCCGGGCCGCTTCGGCCGCTCCGTGGGAGGCGTACATGGAGGTGACGCCGATCAGCAGCACCTGCCAGACCAGAGCCAGCGCCAGCATCATGAACGGCACCATGGCCGCGAACTCCACGAAGATCGCGCCTTGGTCGTCCCGGAGGCCCCGGTGTCTCCGGAGTCCCCCGCGCTCCTCAGACACCGATTCCTCCCCCCGACCGTTGGGTGCCCTGCCCCCAGGGGGAGGGGCCGGTCGGCCGGCTCTGGCTCCCGGTGGTGGTCGGATCGGGGCCCATGGCGTTGAGGAAGCCGGACACGTCCCTGGTGGTCGGACCCGACGACGGTTGGGGCCGGGAGGCCCGCCCGGCCAGCCCCTGCGGGAGTTCGGCCGAGGGCGTGGTGTGGCCGCCCAACCCGGTGCCGCCCGCGACGGCGGTGGGCGGCACGAGCAGGTCCAGTTCCGACGCGAGCCGGGCGAAGGCCTTGCGCAGTCCCTCGTCGGTCACCCGTGTGGGGTCACCGCTGTTCTCCCCGGGCTCCAGCGCCCGGTAGGCGGCGGGGACGGGCGTGCGCAGCACCTTGGTACCCAGCAGCTGCTGGAGGAACTCCGGCTGGATCTCGTTCTTGCGGCTGTGCCGGGTGACCAGCGAGTGGACATCCTCGTGCGAGCGGATCTGGAGGCGTTCCCACATCGCCATCAGCCGCTGGGCGCCCCGCAGTGCGGGAACGTCCGGGGTCACCGTCACCACGGAGCTGTCGGCCACCTCCACCGCCATCGCGGTCGCCTCGTTCATGGTGGAGCCGCAGTCGACGATCACCAGTTCGTAGCGGGAGCGCAGGGCGCTCAGGACGCGGCGGGTGGCCCGTGCGGTGACGTCCTCGCCGCGCTCGCCGTGCTGGGGCGCCAGGAGCACGTGGGGGCCGCGCGGGTCCACGTAGAGGGTCTCGGCGAGCATGCCGGGACTGATGTCGTCGGCGGCGTCCACCAGGTCCGTGATGGACCTGCGGTGCTGGAGGTTGAGGAAGGCGGGCAGGTCACCGGCCTGGAGGTCCAGGTCGACCAGGCACACCAGCCGGTCCCGGCGGGCCGCCGCCATCGCCAGGTGCACCGTGCAGGTGGTGGTGCCCACTCCGCCCTTGGCTCCGCTGAGTGTCACGATCCGACCGCGCACCCCCGAGGTGGGCAGGTCAAGCGACGCCGACTCCAGGTGGCGTCGCAGGGTTCGCGACCACTCGGCGGCCCTGGCCACCCGGGTCTCCAGCTCGGTGGCCCCGGAGTCGGCGGGGAGCACGCCCCGGGCGCCCGACTCCATGGCCGCCGTGAAGGTCTCCGGGTCCATCGACGGTGAGACCAGCAGGATCGCCAACTGCGGATGGCGGTGGGACAGGTCCCGGATCGTGTCGAAGACCGGTGCCGGACCCAGCTCCTGGTGGATGAGGACCACGTCCAGGTCGGGGTACTCGCCCGCTCCGCTGATCAGATCCGTGCTCGTGAGGCGGGACGAGACGAGGTCGGCCCCGGCCAGCTCCTCGAAGCGCGCCGCGATCACCATCTCCGTCTCGGAGGTGGGCATCCCCGCCAGGACTCGGAAGTTCACTGGTACTTACCCCCATGCGGCATGCGCCGCTCGTCGCTCTGTTCGTCCGAACCGGATCCGCCGCCCGAGTTCTCGAAGACACCTTCGAAGTCACCGCTGCACACCTGGGTGTCACCGGGGTCGCCCCCGCCCGCCGCGCTCACCAGGCCCATGCGGAGCTTGGTGGCGAACTCCTCGGCGTAGGCGAGCTGGAGCGCGGTCTGCGGGTCGAGCCGGAAGGTCACCGGCACGACGCCCGCCACTCCGCCGGCTTCGGACTCCTGACTGCGCAGCTCCCCGATCTCCAGGACCTCCACCTCGGTGACGATCCGGGTGGCGCAGGCCTCGCCGTGGTCGCGCGCCTGGAAGGTGCCGTAGATGTCCACGACCGAACCGCGCTGGACCTTGCCCGCGATACCGGTCTCGGCGTTGACCATGATCGCGATCTCCCGCTCACCCGCGGTCAGGGTCGGCTGGGGCTTGAGCATGCCGTGTTGGAGGATCGACCCCTCGGCCAGGTGGCTCGCGGCCACCAGCTCCTGCCCCTCAGGGGTCTCGATCTCGTCCAGGTCGGAGATGAAGACCTCCGGGTCGAAGTACGAGGCGGGAACCTCGACGGTCGTGTAGGAGTCCTGTCCCAGCGGTTGGTTGGCGTCGACGTCCTCGACCAGTTCCAGGACGGTGGCGACCCTGCCCACCTGGTCCTGCTGGCTGTTGAGGTAGGTGAAGACGGAGGCGAACACGGCGACGGCGCCGATAGCGGCCACGACCATGAGCAGGACGCCGCGTCGCTGACGGGGGTTCATAGGGGGTGGTATCCGTTTCCGTGTCGTCGGGGGCCGTCCGTCCTGGAGTCGGAGCGGCGAGCCCTAGCGGGAGTAGGTTCTGGGGGATTCCGTGTGGGGTGCGCCGTCCGGGTCCGTGGCGCCCTCCGACGGGTTCGGCGGAGCGGACGGTCGTTGTCCGTGCGCCGGTTCGGGGGGCGCCCCGGCGGCGTAGGCCAGGGCCTGGGGGTGGGCGCTCAGCGCCACGAACTCGACGTACTTGTGGGTGCCCCAGTAGGTGTGCCGGTGTGGTGGGCCGCGGTGGGGGCTTCGCCGCCGACCCCGCGACAGAACGGGCACGGGCTGGCGGTCACGGGTTCACCGCACCAGGCGCACTCCGTCGCCCTGAGCGCCCCGGCGGCGTAGGCCAGGGCCTGGGGGTGGGCGCTCAGCGCCACGAACTCGACGTACTTGTGGGTGCCCCAGTAGGTGCTGCCGAGGGGTTGGACCGGCAGGGTCCGGGTGGCCACCGGCTGGATGGCCTGGGGCAGGTTCTCGTCGAACACCCGGGTGATGCTCGGGTCCGGGGTGGAGTACAGCAGCTGTACCGGCTGCACCGGGCGGAAGGGGACGCTGACGGCGTCGGAGGGGCGCAGACGGCCCACCCGGGCGGAGGGAGCGCAGTAGGCGAGGAAGGAGACCGCGGGCGCGTACGAACCCATGTGCTGGCGCAGGCTCGTGGGCAGGGTGGACAGCCCGGACACCGTTCTCAGCCAGGCCCCCGCCAACAGGTGCTTGGGCAGTTCCGCGCTGAGCGCGGCCACCATCCCCGGGGGCAGGTAGGGGGACAGGTAGGCGAGCTGGTCGGCGATGAGGGAGAGGGCGAGCGGGGACAGGTCGACGCTGATCCCGGCGATGTGGTCGGTGCGCAGGGCGGCCCGCGCGAAGTCGACCGCCTTGCGGGCGTCGGTGGACTGCCAGGCGGGATAGAGCGCCACGACCCGGCGGCCCGCGCGCACCTCCTCCTTGGCGAAGACGACGAAGGCGGCGCTGCGTGCGCCCACGTCGTCGCCTGTCATGGCGAACCGCCGTGCTCCGGTCTCGCCCACGTGGCCCGTGCTGGGGATGTCCGCCAACAGGGCTACGGTCGTCGCCGACCGCGGTAGGGCATTGGACACTGGAAAGGCTCCATCGGTTCTGCGCGCTCGGGCGATGTCGGTTGCTTCAGAGACGCCCCGCGTCTCAGGTGCCACTCGGACGCATCGTAACGAATGGGTGCGGCACTGCGGGAGGCCCGGTAATCACCACCTTGGGGCACGGGTTGCGCCATGTGGTGCGTTTTCGTCAATGAGGCCAAGGTGACCCGGTGAACGGGATGGGGTCCTCGGGCTGGTAGGGGGCGGGGGAGTCGGTCGCGTGCCCGGAACGCCCAGGTCGGTTCGGCCGAGTTTCATTGAGTTGCGACACGATCTTATGCCTTCGTTCCATTTGTCCTCTTCGGATCATGGCTCCGCTTCGGGTCTCCGGCCCGTGTTCACTGGGCGTTCGTCGGTGTCGGTGCTGGTCGGATGGTCGCGGCCCGCCGGGATGGCGGATCGGATCGGCGACGGCCAGTGGCGGCGAGAGGTGCGAGGAGAGGCGGATGCGCCCGTCCTTTCAGGATGCCCCTCCGGCGCCGGAGTCACCAGTGCCGCCGGTCCTTCTGTGGACAACTGCCGACAGGGGAGGGGCGGGGCGGGGATGTCGCGTCGGTCTCGTTCGGGGTTGTCTTCCACACGACGGGGAACGATCGAGGGTGACTTCGCGTCATATCTTGAGAAGTCACTTGCCCCCTGAGGAGACGAACACGATGCGCAAGGCAAACCGGGCCGCCGCCGGTGCGGCCGCTTGGCAGGTCATCCAGAACACGGACAGCAAGGTCTCGCTGTGGGAGCGGGTCCGGGCGGTCCCCCGCATGCTCGGTGCCAAGCTGCGCGGGCGCTACCCGGAGCTCGGCGGCGGCAAGCTCTTCGCGATGCTCGTCCTGGTCGGCTACATCATCTCCCCGATCGACTTCGTACCGGAGCTGATCTTCTCGGTGTTCGGCCTGGTCGACGACGTCGCCGTCGCCGTCTGGCTCACCACCATGGCGCTGGGGGAGAGCGAGCGCTTCGTCGTCTGGGAGCGCGGGCAGCAGGCGCAGGAGGCCTTCGGCCGGGCCAACCAGCCCGGTCAGTACCCCGGTCAGGGCGCTCACCCGGGCCAGCACCCGGGGCAGGACGAGTACCAGGCGCAGGGACGGCACACCGGACCGGAGCAGACGGCCGCCCACCAGCGGCAGAGGCACTGACCGAATCGTCCACAACGCCCCTCAACCTGCGGGGGGAAGAAGAACGAAACACTGTCCTTGAAAGGGCATCGTGGACACATCCCCCAACCTGCCCGACCCCTGGCGTCCCCAGCAGGAACACGGTTCACCGGAGTTCCCGGACCACGACGTGGCCCCGAACCCGCTGGCCGCCCACCACCGGCTCGCTGTGGATTCCCCTCCCCCGGGGCGGATCAGGACTCCGCTGATCGTCGGAGCCACGGTGCTCGCGGTCGCCCTGTTCGGCGGAGCCCTCTACTGGGCGCTCCCGGGTCTCCTCGGCCAACCCGAGCCCGCGGTCGTTGGCGAGCGGACGGTTCCCTACGCGGGCGACTACCTGCTCGGCGAACCCACCTGGTACCTGGCGCACTCCCGCCTGTCCCGGGAGATCTGCGAGACGTGGACCGACGCCATCGCCGAGGTCGCCTTCTCCGAGCAGGTCGCCCACGATCTCATGGACCCCAGCGTGGAGTTCCTCGCCCTGGAGAAGGAGGTCGCGGCGCCCAGGAACGGCGCGGCCTACCGCAACGACGTGGTCCTCACCCACAACACCTGGTACACCCAGCTCCGGGACGGAACCCTCGACGTGCGGGACGGCGACCCGGTCGGGGAGCCACGCGACATCCTGGTCCTGGGCAACGTCTCCGCCTGGACCCTCCAGTACGTGGTCAGGGCCGACTCCGGTATCCACTCCCTCGACGACCTGGCCGGCAGCACGGCCGTCGTCGCCTGGGACGACCCGGAGACCCTCGAACTGAGTGACCTGACCCTGCTCTCGGCCGGGGTGGACCCGTGGTCCATGGACGTGGCCTCGGGCCACGACTTCGACACCGACACCCCACAGCAGCCCTTCATCGACGGGGACGCCGACGTCTACGTCCTCTGGGACCGCGTCGAGAACGCGGAGCTCGACCATCTGGAGCGGCAGGGGATGGAGTTGCGTGTCCTGGAGGTCCCGGAGGAGGTGGTGGCCACGGTCAGCCGCGTCGACGCCTCCTACACGAACCTCACCGTGGAGGCGGGCGCCGTGCCAGGACAGGACGGGAACACCAACCTCCTGGCTTCCTGGGAGACCCTGTACGCGCACACCGACCTTGACGAGGACCTGGCCTACGAACTGGTACGCGCCGTCTACGAGGAACTCGGCGCCAACGCGCCCAATGAACGGATCGCGACCGTGGAGCAGGCGCTGAGCGGAGTGGGGGCGGAGAGCGTCCACCCGGGCGCGGCCCGCTACCTCAGCGAACGCGGGGTGCTCTGACCGGGCCCGGGGCTCGCTAACCGCCCTGGGACAACCGGCGGTCAGCGGCCGGGGTGCCGTCGAACCCTGGTGGGCGCACGTCCCTGACCGCGCAGCGCGGTGTGTGCGGCGTGCAGTCGGGCCTCCTCGGTGTCCGCATCCCTCGGCGTGCCCGGACACGAGCCCTCTCCGGGGCTCCCCGCCACCTCGTCGGCCCACTCGAGCAGCCGCCCCAGCTGGGGAGAGCCCTCGCCGGAGGAGACCCGGGTACGGCCCAGGACCAGCTCACCCCCGGTTCCGTCGACGGTCACGAGCACGCCCTCGGGGACGGGGCGGTCACCCACCCGGATCCCGTCGGATCCCACGGTCAGCTGCCCCACCCCGACCACGGCCGGGGTGCCCATGGACCGGGCGACCACGGCGGCGTGGCTGGCAGGGCCGCCCCGTGCGGTGACGATCCCGGCCGAGGCGGCCAGACCGCGCATGTCCGACGGGGAGGTCTCCGGACGGAACAGGACCACCGGCCCCCGCGCCGCCATGCTGACGGCCCGGTCGGCACTGGTCACCACCCGGCCGACCGCCACCCCCGGACAGGCGCCCAGGCCCCGGGCGAGCGGGGGCCGTCCGTCGGGCAGGACGGCTCGGGCGGTGCGCGCGTGCCGCAGGTGCTGGGGGGAGACCCGCAGCAGGGCCGCGGCACGGCTGAGCACACCGGCCTCGGCGAGGTCGACCGCGACACGGACGGCGGCGGCCCCGACGAGTCGCGCGGGGCGCAGTTGGAGCATCCACAGCCGCCCCGACTCGTAGGTGAACTCGACGTAGCAGGCGTCGCGGTGGTGCTCCGCGACGCTGTCCAGGGCGGCCACGAGGTCCGCCCACACGGTGGGTTCCCGGTGGGCGAGGTCCCGTAGGGGGCTGGTCAGCGCGGTGCCGGAGACCACGGCGTCCCCCTGGCTGCCGAACAGCACCTCGCCGAAGGGCACGTGTTCACCGGTGTTGGGGTCGTGGGTGAAGGCGACCCCGCTGCCGCTGCGGGCGTCCCGGTCGCCGAGCACCATCGCCTGTACGGTCACGGCGGTGCCGAGGTCGTGGGGTACGCCGTGCACCGCGCGGTAGGTCCTGGCGCGCGGGGTGTCCCAGGAGGAGAACACCTCCGAGATCGCCCGGTACAGCCCTTCCAACCGGCCCTCCTCGCCGCCGGGGTCCGTGGTGGGCAGGCCGAGGTTGAGGATCGTCGTCATCATCCCGGGCATGGACACGGCGGCCCCGGAGCGGACGGACACCGTGAGGGGGTCGTGCGGGTCGCCGAACCGGCGTCCGGTCTCGGCCTCCAGCGCGGTGACGGCGGCGGCGATCTCGGTGCGAGCCCCATCGGGGAATCGGCCCTCGTCCAGGAAGGCACGGCAGGCCTCCGTGGTGACGACGAAGCCCGCTGGTACCGGTAGGTCCAGGCGCCTCAGGGTGAGGAGCCCGTGGGCCTTGCCGCCCAACAGTTCCGGGCCCTGCCCGACCCGTGCCGAGAGCGGATAGGTCCACGTCATCGCGACCGTCCTTCCTGGATCCGTCAGTACCGGGGGATGCCGAGGGTGACCAGCAGGTCCTCGTGGAGCTGGGCCCACACCGCGTGGTAGGAGGCCGTGCCGTCCGCGACCTGGTCCAGGGCCCCCGCCCGGGCACGGGTGAGGGCGCCAGCGAGCCGGACCCGGTAGCGGCCGAAGCGGACCAGGCGGGCTGACAGGTCGGCGCAGACGGCGGCGAGGCGTTGGTCGAGGTCGGAGAACAGATCGAGGACCCGGGCGTCGTGGTCCGCGTCGGTGTGGTCGTTCGGGGTCGGTACGCCGTCCACGAGCCGCAGCTGCCAGGCCGTGCAGAGGTCGAGCAGCTCCGGATTCAGTTCCAGGAAGCCCTCGTAGGCGCGTTCCACGAGGGGACGGGCGCCGGTGGAGTCGAGTTCGGCGGTGATCCGTGCGGCGCCCGCCGCGCGTCCGGCCCCGCTCAGTCCCCAGCCGCCGAAGGCCCCTCCGGTGCGGGTGACCAGTCCTGAGACGGCGAGGTCGATCAGCTCGGACTCGGTCTCGTCCTCGCTGAGACCGGTCACCTCGGCGAGCCGTACGGTGCCGGAGAATCCGGCGCAGCGCAGGGCGTGCAGGGCCAGCAGGTCCGCGCCGGTGGTGTGCGGTGTGGTCTCGGGTTCCATGGCCCCCCTTCCAGGCAGCCCGTTTAAGATACTCCAATCATCTGGATGATGAAACCATGTGGAATCGCAGGCGGGGTCGGGCCCGGCCGGGTCTCACCGTGCGCGGGGTCGCGGCGGGCGTGCACCGCTGTTCGCCCATGGGTGCGCCCCTCCACGAGAGGGCCGCACCCAGGTGGGTGCTCGGGGTGTCAGAACTCCTTGGCGAGCGGGCCCAGGACCGGGATCCACTCACGCACCGAAACGTCGGCGACCAGGCCCTCGACACGGAAGGGGTCGGGCTCGGTGTGGGCCAGGGCCTCCTTGGCGGAGTCCGCTCGGAAGAGCAGCAGGGCGCCGGGGGCGTCGTCGGGGCCGAAGGGTCCCGAGCAGAGGTTCACGTCCTGCTGGGAGAGCTCGTCGAGGTAGGCGCGGTGGGCGGGGCGGTGCTGGTCGCGTGCCTCGGTGCTGTTCTCGGCGTAGGTGTAGGTGAGGGCGTAGACGGCCATGGTGGGTGCCTTCTTTCTGGCTGCCCGGGGGCAGGGGTGGTCGGTCCGGAGCCAGGATGCCAGGTCCCGTGGTGGTGGGGTCGGGTCTCCTCCCGTCGGGCCCGCTTCGAGGGGGTGGCCGCGCCCCGTCCGGAGATCCGTTGAGCACGCTGTTGCCTGGGATGCGTGACTGGACCCGGCCGATGTTCGCTCCTTGTTCAACGGGTGCGGGGCGAACACATCTGGACGAGGGGTCGGGGTGTTCTCGCTGGCCAGGTCGGCGTCAGGGGAGTCCGTACTCACCCGCACCCTGAGAATCCTCCGTGCCTCCAGCTTCCTCCGCCGCGCTCACCGTCTCCGAGGCCGCCCGCCGCGCCGAACTCCCGATGGTCACACCGCACCGTGACCGATCAACCAGCTCACCGCTCCAGCGGCGGGGAGCACCTACCTCGCCGAGGCCCACACCGGCTGGCTCGTTGCGCACACCAACTTCGACTCCGTCAACGGCGCCACGCTCCTCGGATCCGCCGAACGCATCGCCCTCAGGACCGGTCCAGGGCCTGATCCATCCGCGTGCCCAGGGAGTCGGCGAGCAACCGGGCGTAGGTCTCGGTGAGGTGGTGCGAGTCCCGGTAGACCACCACGTTCCCCACGACGGCCGGACAGGAGTCGTCCGTGCAGATCAGGTCGTTGAGGTTGACCAGTTCGGCACCCTCCACCTCCAGGGCCGCCAGCTCCTGGGGGTCGTCCAGCTCCAGCGCGGCCGACGCCGGCCGGTCACAGGCGGCGAGGTCGTCCGCGTACTTCGCGAGGCAGTCCAGCACGTCGGAGGTCGTGCGGGGGGTGTCCCGGATCACGACGATCGGGGTGTCCGGACCGGCGACCTCCTCCCACAGCTCGGCCATCCCCTCCGCCATGGCGTCGCGCGCCTCCGGCCCGGACTCGAAACCGTACGGGAGCGCGGCAGCCGAGGAACTGGTCACCACCAGGTCCGGCCCCAGTTCCCCGATCTCGTCGACGACCGCCCGGTTCCACTCCTGGCACTCCTCGTAGGGAGCCCCCTCGCGGCCCATCTCAGCGGCCGTGAACGCGCAGGCCGACTTGTTGAACACCACCAGACGCCACCCCCGGTCCTGGGCCAGCGAGTCCAGGGCGGGGAACCACTGGGTGCTGTGGGAGTCCCCGGTGAGCGCCACTGTGGTCTCCGCGTCGTCGGGTCCGTAGACACACGGATCGGAGGGGTCTCGCCTGTCGAAGCCCGCGTGGCATCCGTCGTCGTACGCCTCGGGTGTGTCGTCCTCCGCGCCGATCGGTGAGGGGTACATCCAGGCCCCTTCGGGAGAGGGCAGGCCGATCCCCTTCGGCCCCACGTGCACGGTCGGATCGAAGTCGCTCGCCTGGAAGCTCTCCACGCGCAGCAGACCCGCGGCGGAGACCGCGGCCACGGAGAGGATGCCCACCAGGGCAACGGCCAACGCGCCGCGCCCGGTGCGCACCAGGCCGTGCCGGGCCACCGGGTCCTCCACCCACAGCTTGGTCAGCCAGGCCAGCAGGATCGACGACGCCGCGACCGTCGCGATCCCCAGCGGCCCCAGGGTCTGCCTCTCCAGTACGACCAGGGCGAACACGATCAGCGGCCAGTGCCACAGGTACAGGGCGTAGGAGATGTCCCCGACGAACCTGGCCGGTCCGGTACTCAGCACCATCGCCGCGGAGGGGCCCTCCGGCCGTTCGGCGGCGATCACGGCCACGCAGCCCAGTACGGGCAGCAGCGCCGCGTACCCGGGGAAGGGGGTGCCGGAGTCATAGAGCACCGCGGAGGCCACCACGGCGGTCAGTCCCGCCCACCCCAACGGCAGCCGCAGCGCACGCGGGAGTCCGCGGTCGGCCAGGTACACCGCCAGGAGCCCGCCCGCCGCCAGTTCCCAGGCTCGGGTGGTGGGCAGGAAGTAAGCAGAGGGGTCGCCACTCGCGGTCATCGCCACCGAGCACACCAACGAGGCGGCGAACACCGAGGCCAGCACCACCGTGAGCACCCGGAGCCCACCGGAGAGCCCACGCAGGAAGAGCGCCCACAGCACGAACAGCAGCGGCCAGAGCAGGTAGAACTGCTCCTCCACCGACAGCGACCAGAAGTGCTGCACCGGGCTGGGAGCCGTCTCGGCCGCCAGGTAGTCCAGCGTCTGATCGGCCAGGTACAGGTTCTCCACGTACGCGGCGGAGGCCAACGTCTGCCAGGCGGTGTCGCCCAGCCGGGTCACAGGCAGGAGCACCAGCGCGGCGGCCCCCGTCGCCAGGAGCACAACCGTCGCGGCAGGGAGCAGGCGCTTGACCCGTCGCACGTAGAACCCGGCCAGCGACACCCTGCCGTGCTCCCGCACCTCACGTAGGAGCAACGAGGTGATGAGGAATCCGGAGATCACGAAGAACACGTCGACGCCCACGTAGCCGCCCGGCAGCAGGTCCGGGTTCAGGTGGTAGACGAGCACGAGCAGCACGGCGACGGCGCGCAGCCCCTGCACCTCGGGTCGGAAACGGCTCCCACCACTCCGGGGCCCGGGCCGCTCCGAGGCGGACCGGACCTGCGGCGAAGTGAAGTCGGGTGATCGCATGCCGTCATACTGCGCCCCGGCGCCGCTTTTGGGGAGTGAACTCGGGAGACCTTTCGCCAGTGTTTCCTGAGTCTTCGCCCTCCCGAGGGACACCGCTCCACTCACGTGCCCTGGGGCCCTCCGGTGGCCCCACCGGGCGGCGCTGGAACCGATCCGCGCGAGAGTTTCCCGTTTCCCCTGGGAAAGACTGCGGGAAACAAGCCCAACGGCCTTTCTGAATCGACAGTTTGGCCACATTATCGGAGCGCTGGCGAAAGAGGGGTGGCGGCTATATGGGTCGCCGTCGAAAGCCCTGTCTGTTTGCCAGTCGCGTCAGGTGATGAGGATTTCGTCGAGTGCGGAGGAATGTCCATGCACAGCTGTTTCGTGAACTATCGAACCGGTGACGGGGAGCAGGTAGCGGCACTCATCGGCCGGGAACTCTCCCAGCGGTTCGGTGAGGAGGAGGTTTTTCGGGCCAGTGATTCGATTCCGGCCGGAGTCGACTTCGAACAGCGGCTTCGAAAAGCTGTGCGAGCGTGCGAGGTGCTGTTGGCGATCGTCGGTCCGCGGTGGCTGGAGAAGCGAGAAAGTGACGGGTTGAGGGCGATCGACGACCCGGGCGACTGGACGCGCTGGGAGATCGCGGCGGCCTTCGAGGCAGGGGTGACGGTGATCCCCTTGCTGAGCGAGTCCACTCCGCGTCTACGTGCCGCAGACCTGCCCGACGAACTCGCCCCGCTCGCTCGCTGCCAGTACCGGCGACTGCGCCACCGGAACAGCGGCACCGACCTCGACGAGATCGCCGAGGCTGTTCTCATCGCCGCCCCTGAGCTGGAGGAACGAGTGCGCGCCCGCGAAGAGGAACGGACCATGGAGGAGAAGTCCGCGAGCCCGACGGGCAACACCATGGGCGACGTCAGGGGGGTCGCGACCCAGGCCAGGGACTACCGAAACGACGGAGTGGTCGTCAACGGCGAACACGCGACCACCCACGCCGGAACTGGGGACATCAACCAGAACTCCACCGTGAACCACGTCGCGGGAGACCACAACTCGACCGTCAACAACGTGTCCGGTGACCAGCGAGTCAGGGACCAGATCTCCGGCCGCGTTGACAGGCGGGGGCGCGAGTGACGACCCAGGAGACCGAACGCCCGCAGGGGGAGGCGGGCATGTCCGTGAACGGCGAGCATGCCACCACCCACGCCGGAACGGGCGACGTCAACCGGGACTCGACAGTCAACCGCGTCGCCGGTGACTGGCACTCTCAGACCAACTACTACTTCAGTCGTCCCGATGTCGGCTCCTACTCGGCGCGCCTCAGTCTCGACGCCGAAGGCCGGGTGCACTACGTCAAGGAACGCAGGGTCGTCCCCGGGGACCGGTTGGTCACCCTCCGACGGCGGTTCGTCGCGCCGGACGGTTTCGAGGAGGAGAGGTGCCGCACCGACATCGCCCGCCACGGGGCAGTCGTCCTCAGCGCCTCACCCGGTGACGGAGCCAGGTCCGCTGCTCTGATGATCCTGGCCCCCAGAAACGCTGAGTCGGACCAGGACGTTCGGGACGATCTCGTCGAGACTGGCGCCGATGGTCGGCCCGTTCTTGGAGCGGAACCGCTCAAAGGCGGGGAACGCCTGCTCGTCGACCTCACCAGGGAGAGTGGGGTCTCCCCGGCTTCTGTGTGCGACGAGCTGGAGGGGCTGCGGGTACGGGCTCATCGCTCGGCAGCCTCCCTCGTGGTGCTGGTGGAGCGCGGGGACGAGGAGAGACTCCCCGAATCCCTGAAGGACCGGGTGGTGCCCCTCAACCGCCCCGATCCGCTCGCCGTGTTGGACAGGCACCTCGATTCTCGCGACGTGCCGGGGTTCTTTCCCGACCGTGCCACGGAGAACGTCCTTGACTGGGCCGTCACCGCCTCCATGAGCGAGGTTGAGAGGGTTGCCAGGCGCGCGTCGACCGCTCGGAAGGAAGCCGCGTACGAGGGGACGATCGACGACTGGCTGGGAAAGGCCCTGGAGCCGGGGGAACCGCCCCCGCCCGAGAACCTGGAGCACACCAAGGGACGTGCCCGGGCGATTCTGCTCGCTTCCTCACTGATGGAGGGGGCGCCGGTCGAGCACCTGGCCGTTGGTGTGGAGTCCCTGCTCTCCCAGATCTCCTTCCCGGAGGACGACACACCGCTGCTCAACCGCCCAGGATTCCAGGAGGAACTGCGCCTCGGCGGGATCGTGGTGGGGTCCGAACGGAGGGTGCGCTTCTCACGCCCGGGGCGCGGCAGGGCGCTGCGATCGGCGTTCTGGGACGCGCACCCCCAGCTCCATGGCGCGTTCGGCGAGTGGGTGGACACCCTCATGGCCGACGGTTCCCTGACGCCCTCGGACCGGGACCGGCTGGCGGAGCGTTGGGCCGAACAGACGCTGCGGATCGCGGACCCCGGGGCGCTCCTCCTCCGTGCGGAGCGGTGGGCCACGCGGAAGGGCCGGAGCGCTCCGCAGGCCGCCGTGCTCCTGACAACCATGCTGCGCGACGACCGATATGGGAGGGACGTTCGCCAGTTCCTCTACACGAAGGCGCAGAACGCAACGCTCTCCTCCGAGTTCGGTCAGGTTCTGGTCGCCGTGTGCGCCCAGGAGCTGGCCGAGACCCATCCCGGACAGGCCCTGATCCGGTTGCACATGCTCGCAGGGAGCAGGGAAGGCGCGGTGGCCGACGCGGCCCGCGCCGAACTGGGCACCCTGGCGATGAAGGCCCCCTTGTACCTCCAACTCCTCCGCAGGGTCTGCGAGCGTCTCCGTGACCACGGCCCCAGGCCGGACTGGCAACACGACACGGAACGGGAGCTGCTCTGGGACCTGGCTGATCCTGATCGCATAGCCGGGGTCCAGCGAGGCCGACACGACACCAGCGAAGTGCGGCGGTGGCTCACCGAGGGGTTGGGCGCCCTCTTCCGCCGTGAACGCGCCTTGACGAAGACCTACGCGGCCCGGTGGATCGGGTTCGGGAGGCAGCTGATGGGGATCCTCGTGAACGCCTCCGTCCTCGCGGGGACCCTCCCCTCGCTCTACACCGCCGGACTGCGCTGGCGGGACGAGACAGCCACCTCGGAGGAGAGGGAACGGCGCCGCGCGGACGGAGAGCACCTCGTCCGGATGGTCGACGAGGTGGAGGGCCTGGGCAGCCGGACGCCCGCCATGGCGCACGGGCCGAATGGCGCCGCGGCGCCAAGGAAGGAGGACGGATGAGTTCCACGCTTCGACGCGTCGCTGTCCTGGCTGGGGTGGCGGTCCCGCTGGGCCTGGTGCTGTACCTGACCATCCAGTGGTGGGCGTTGCTGTTGGCACCTCCCCTGGTGCTCATCGGTGTGCTCGCGCTCATGCTCAGCAGTACCAGGCCGGCGCTCCCGGGCGAGACCGCGCCGCGTCCGGACCGGTTCGTGGAGAGCGGACCGAAGAGCACCCGGATCAGGCCGTCCCTGGTATGCAGCCGGGACAGCGAGTACCCGTTCGTCTTCTCCGCCGTGGTCCGGTGGCGGTGGACGGGAGAACCGGACCACCGGCTGCGCAATCCCGACGGGCTGGCCGGGCAGCTGGTCATCGACCAGGCCCGACAGGTGTGCGCGAACTACCGGCCCGAGCAACACGATGTGGCGCTTCACGAGGTCGCGGCCTCCCTGGGGGTCTCCCACCAGGGGTTCGGTGGCGCCGTGGAGGTGTGGGCCGAGGACGTGACGCTCTCACTCTCCGAGGAGGACGAGACACGTCTGAGCCGTATCGCCACGGCTCGGAAGGAAGGGGTCCTGTGGGAGGTGGAGCGTTCGGTGGAGGCCGCCAAACGCAGGTACTACGCGGACGACGTCCTCGCGACGCCCGGTAGCGCGATCGTCTGGGACCTGGTGCGTGGTGACGCGGACATCAACCGGACCCACGGTCTGATCGAGATCCTCACCCGTGTGGCCGAGGCGTCGAAGGGCGCCGATCCGGCTGACCTCCTGGAGCGCCTGCGCGTCGCGTCACCGGAGGCCTTCTCCTTCCTCAACGGGACCGTGCCCGGGGGCCTCGCACCGGATCGCCCTTTGTGGGAGTGGCCGCAGGAGCGGGACTGGGCGGATGAGGTGACCGTCAGTCCTCCCACGAGCGACGGGGGAGCCGCGGGGGCGGAAGTCGGCCTCGCCGGTGCGGTCGGGAGGCTCATGGACGATGTCGAGGGCATCGAGGACGAGGATCTGCGAGCCCAGGTCGTGGAGCGGTGGGCCAGGACCTTCGAGTCGGCCTCGCTGTACGAGACCGCCGAACTGATCCGGCGCCGCCACCCCCTTGGCCACGAAGTCGGAGACGACGGTGACGGATCACCCCTGGTGGGTGTCACGTACATCGCCCCGGAGGCCGTTCCCTCTCCCAACGGCAACGGTGTGCCCCTCTGACCAAAGCCCCCGCGACGGAGCTTGTGAGCAGGGCCGGGCCCGAGAGCACCTCGGGCACGGCCCCTCTCAGCGTTCCTGAAACAGCCCCGCACCGTTCAGACGGCGCTCAGAGCGGTGACCAGCGTCGGGGAGAGCTCACGCACCGACCGGTGGCCGTGGTGACGCGCCAGGGTCTGGTGCAGACGGCGCAGGTCCAGACGGACGGTGGCCGAGTCGACCCCCGTCCCCTCGGGTAGGAGTTCGGTGGCGATCTCGCAGGAGTTCTCCACCTCCCCCGACAGGGCGTGGGCGAGCGCCCGGCGAACCCCGAACCTGGTCCGGGCCCGGACCGCGCCCCCTGGCAGTGACGCGCACTCCTGGTCCAGGATCGCGGCGGCCTCCTCCACACGGCCCAGGTCGACGAGGCACCACCCCCGGGTGACCCCCACCGGATCACTGACGTTGCGCGACCCGAGGATCTCCGGCCCTCCCGCTTCGGAGTCGCCACGGGTGGCCCGGTCGGCCGCCAGGTGCTCCCGGGCCCGCTCCAGAGATCTCTCGCAGGACACCAGATCGCCGACCAGTGCGTGGCCCTGTGCCTCGCGCTTGGCGGCGAGGCCGAGGACCCGGGGAGAGCTCGCCCGGCCCCGTTGCGCGCGCTGGGCCAGAGCGACGGTCTGCGGCCCGTCGTGCGCGTACATGGTCATCAGGGCCCGCCGCACCAGCGCGTACTCGCCCATTTCGGAGTCATCACCGGCACCGGCCAGTGACACGGCGGTGTCGGTCCACCACAGGGCTCGCTGTTCCGCTCCGCTCTCCTGAGCCATCCACCCCGCGTACTCGGCGAACCGAGCGGCCAGCCGCAGCGCGGCGTTCCGCTGTGCCGGGGGAGCGGACCTCGCCAGTTGGCGGAGCGCGTTGGTCTGGACCGCGGCGATGGGGAACACCATCGACGGGGCCACGTGCTGCCCCATGTTCCTCAGCTCGCCCAACTGCACGCGGAAACTGGCCAGCGCGGGTTGGGCGTCGCCGCTTGCCTCCCCTCCAGGGCGGTCCGGTGCGGCACCGCTCCCGAGTCCGGCGCCCAGCACGCCCAGCGCGCTGAGGGAGAGGGCGGTGCGGCGGTCCATTCCGGCGAAGCCCGTTTCTCCGCTCGGGGTCATACTCATGAGCCATACCTCCTGGTCGACGCTGGGAGGCTCCGCCTGGTCGGCTCGGTCGGCCTGGTCTGCCCGTTCCGCGGTGGTGACCGGAGCGAGTGCGGCCAGCCGCCCGTCGGCTCCGAGAGCCGCGTCGCAGGCCCGCACCAGGTCCTGGGAGGGGTTCTTCGCCCCGGTCTCCACCTTGCTCAGGTGACTCTTGCTGAAGTGCACCCTCCGGTTCAGCTCTTCGAGGGTCATCCCGGCTTCCTGCCGACGTCGGCGGAGCTCGGCACCGAACATTCTTGTCACCTTTCGGGGGGTGGAGCGGGGGTGTTCCGGTGCCTTCACCAGAGGCGGAGGGAAACGCGTCGGGGGCGGGTGGTCGGGGCACCGGTTTGGCACTGGGGTCATATCCGGTGCGTCGAGCGGGGAAACGGGGACCGGGCCCAGGGCGTCCCTCCGGGCGCAACAGACCCGGAGGGGGAGAAAGCGGGCCCTGAACGGGATCGAAGTGGGGTCCGACTCGGCGTTGGTGACGCGTTCACGCCGGTCTTCGGGCAGACTGGCCTGAGGAACCTTCCTTCCGAACCCCTGCCCCGCACGAGGAGACACCCCGTGGCCACCTTCGCCCGTATCCGCCTGACGGCGGTCATCGTGGTGTTGATCGTCCCGGCGGTGCTGTTTCCGCTGGTCGGAGGATGGACGCTGCTCTGGTTGCCCTGCGCGATGGCGCTACTGGGCCTGGCCCTGGCGCGACCGGAGGTGCTGGCGGCCGCGCTGGATTCGGTGACAGGCGGTGGCGGGGTCGACAAGGGCGAGCAGCGGGAGGAGAGCGACGTGCGAGGTTCTGGGGACGAACTCCGGGACCGCTCGGACCAGGGGGACGAGCCCGCGCCCATGGAGGCGCCGCGCGGCCAGAGCGGAACCCTCGGTGTCCGCACGCGTCGGATCGAGCTTCCGAGCGCCGTGGACGACTACACCTTCGGCTTCTCCGCGCTGGTGCACTGGCGTTGGGCCCACCGGGTCGACCTGAGTCTGCGCAACCCGGCGGGCCCGGCGGTCCGCTCGGTCGTGCTGCGCGCCCGTGAGATCCTGCGCGACGTCCGCCCCGGGGAACGCGCGCTGGCCGAGAGCGAACTCGAGTCGGTGTTCGCGGTGGAGGAGCCGGTCGCCGGGGGCACGATCCAGGTGTGGGCGGAGAACGTCCGCCTGGAACTGGACGAGGAGGACGAGGAACGCCTGGGCCGCATGGCGCACCTGCGCAAGGACCGTGCGCTGTGGGTCGCCGAGCAGGAGGCCGCGCGGGTCCGCGAGTCGCTGTCCGACGAGCCCGGCCTCGAACTCGACCTGGAACCGGAGCCGCGTTTCCCCCTTCCGGCGCACGATCTGTCCGACCTGCTGGAGGAGCCCGAGCCCGCCGTCCCCACCGCTGGTAGCGGGGTGGACGAGGAGGGCTACGAGAGCTACTGGTGGCCCGCCGAGGAGGACGCGGAGGAAGGTGGCATGGAGCAGGACGTCCAGGTCGCCATCCTGCGCGGGCTCATCGACTCCGTCGAGGGGGAGGGCGAACGCGCGGCGTTCGTCCGCGAGCAGGTGGAGATCCTGGAGCGGAGCGGCTTCCCGGACGTCGCCGAACGCATCCAGTCCGTCTACCCCGAGCGGTAGCTCCCCTCCTCAACCGCCACCGCCGACGGGCTGTGTGCCAGGATCCTGCTCGGGGACGAGGACCTCGACGAGGCCCGGGTCGCGCAGACCCTCCGCCACGCGCTGGGCGAGGACCGATCCCAGGGGCCACCGGCGAGCCCGCACCCGCACGGACTAGCTGGTGAACTCGGGAGCGTACGCCGAGTGCAACACCAGCGCCGCCGCTCCGATGGCGCCGACGTCCTCGCCGATGCGCGACGTCTCCACCCGCACCCGCCGCATGGATCGGGCGATCGAGCGCCCGGACACGGCGTCGAGCAGTGCGGCGCCGTACACCTCCCCGACGTGCGACATCCCCCAGCCACCGAGCACCACCAGAGGCACGTCGACCAGGTTGAGCAGGGTGGTCGCGGCCTGGCCGAGGCGGCGTCCCGCGGCGGACACCACCTCCAGTGCCACCGAGTCGCCCGCGTGCGCCTCGCGGCACACCCTGCGGTACGCGGCCACCGTGCGGGCCTGGCCGCGCTCGAAGTCCGCCGGACCCTCCCCACGCAGTCTGGCCGCGTCCGAGGCGACCGCGTGCGGTGCGATGTAGGTCTCCAGGCAGCCCCGGTTGCCGCAGGGGCACTCCGGTCCATTCGGATCCACCGTCACGTGGCCGATCTCGGCGGCGTTCAGTGTGGCCCCGCGGTAGACGCGTCCGTCCAGGACGAGTCCTCCGCCCACCCCGGTCCCCACGTAGACGAAGGCCATGTCCGGGGAGCGCTCCTCGCCGCCCGACCACCGTTCGCCGATGGTGGCGGCGGTGGCGTCGTTGTCGATGACCACCTTCAGCCCGGTGCCCTCGGCCAGCGCCTCACGCAGCGGCACCGATCTCCACCCGGGCAGGTGGGGCGGGGTCACCGCGCCGCCCTCGGTGTCCAGCGGGCCGGGTGTGGCCACCCCGAGCCCCAGGATGCGGTCGGGGACGTTCGCCTCCGCGACGATGGCGCGCACCGAGCGGCTGAGGGCGTCGATCACCCGCTGCGGCCCCTGCGACGTGGGGGTGCGTCGACGACTCCGCGCGACGACCCGCCCGGCCAGGTCCGTGACGACCAGAGTGGTGGAAGCGGGGTCGATGTGCATACCGACCGCGTAGTAGGCGCCCGCGTTGAGCCGGAGCACCGTCGCCGGTTTGCCGCCGCGTGAGCTGGCCCGCCCGTCCTCCAGGACCAGACCGTCCTCCAGGAGCCTGCGCACGATGTTGGACACGGTCTGGGCGGTCAGGCCGGTCTGCTCGGCCAGTTCCACCCGGCTGATCCCGTCGGAGCGGCGCACGGCGTCGAGCACCCTGCTCTGGTTCAGCCCGCCCAGCCACAGCAGGTTGGTGCTTGTACGCATACGCCGATTCCCTCCGCCCGCTCGGGCCGCCGACTGACCACATGAGGGTAACCGCCCCGGAAGAGCCCACTTCACCCATTGTCTTTATCCAAGGTTTTTAGTAAGCAAGTGATGTGAGTCACGTGTCGGGGCCTCGGGTGCCCGGCACCCACTTCTGCGCGAGGGGCCACGATGAGGAGAATCCGACGGAACACCATCCGTGCGGCGGTCGCCGTCCCGCTCCTGGCGCTGGTCGCCTCGGGGTGCTCGACCGCCGCCGACCGGGACGAGAACACGGTCCGCGTCGTCTACCAGAAGTTCGGCACCTTCATCGCGATGGACTCGCTGATGCGCCAGGTCAAGGAGGAGTTCGAGGACGCCAACCCCGGTGTCACCGTCGAACTCAACGCCATCGAGGCGCAGGCCGAGGACTACCAGACGCAGGTCAACCTCATGAACGGTTCGCCCAGCGAGGCACCGGACCTGATCTACCAGGACACGTTCACCATCAACCAGGACGCCGACGCCGGGTACCTGATGCCGCTCGACGACCACTTCGACGCCTGGGACGAACGCGACCAGTACAGCGACCAGGAGGCGGTGGCGGTCACCTCGCTGGACGGCCAGCGCTACGGTGTGATGCTCGGCACCGACGTACGCGGCCTCTGGTACAACACCGAACTGCTGGAGCAGGCCGGGATCGACACGCCCTGGGAGCCCGCGACCTGGGACGACGTCCTGGACGCGGCTCGCACCGTCCGCGCCGAACTCGGGGACGACGTGGTCCCGCTCAACGTCTACTCCGGCACCCCCGCCGGTGAGATGGCTTCCCTCCAGGGCTTCCAGATGCTCCTCAGCGGCACCGAGGGCACCCTCTTCGACGACGATTCGGAACAGTGGGTCACCGGCAGCACCGGGTTCACCGACTCCCTGGACTTCCTTCGCACCCTCTACGACGAGGACCTCACCCTCGACCCCCAGGACGCTCTCGACGCCAACGTCGGCACGGTCAACAACGAGGAGCGCATCCCCTCCGGAGGGATGGCGATCAGCCTGGAGGGTTCCTGGGCCACCCAGTCCTGGATCGAGGAGGCCAACCAGCCCTGGCCCGAGTGGGAGGAGGTCATGGAGTTCACCCCGATGCCCACCCAGAACGGTCAGGGCGCCGGAGCCACCAGCATGTCCGGTGGCTGGGCGCTCTCCATGGGCGCCAACGCCACCGACCCCGGCCTCGCCTGGGAGGTCATGACGTACGCGCTCAACCAGGAGAACGGCGTCAAGTTCGCCGTCGAGGGCGGGCAGATCCCGGTCCGCGCGGACGTCGCCGAGGACCCGGCCTTCCTGGAGGACTCGCCCAAGGCGGAGGAGTTCGCCGCCCTGGTCGACATCACCGGCTTCCGCCCCGCCTACAGCGAGTACCCGAGGATCTCGCTGGCGGTCCAGGAGGCGATGGAGAGCGTGATGCTCGAACAGGCCACCCCGGAGGAGGCCGCCCAGGTCTACGCCGAAGAGGTGGAGGGCATCGTCGGGCCCGACAACGTCACGACGGGTTCGTGACCGGTGGCCACCGTCCGGTCCCGCCGTCCCCTGGCCGGGGTGGCGCGGTGGGCCGTCCCGATGGCCCCGGCCCTGTTCCTGCTCCTCGCCTTCTTCGCGGGGCCCATCCTGTGGACGGTCTGGGCCTCCCTCACCAACGCGGCCCTGACCGGAGCGCAGGCCGCCCAGACCGAGTTCGTGGGGCTCGACAACTTCACCGAACTCCTCTCCGACCCCCGCTTTCGGACCGCCACCGTCCTCACCGTGCTCTTCCTGGTGGGCTGCGTGTTCGGGCAGACGGTGCTGGGCCTGACCCTGGCCCTGCTGCTCCAGAACCGCAACGGCGCGGTCCGGGCCACGGTGGGCGCGATCGTGGTCGGCGCGTGGGTGGTCCCCGAGGTCGTGGCCGGGTTCGTCTGGTACGCCTTCCTGGAACGGGAGGGCACCCTCAACACGGTCCTGGGCTGGTTCGGCACCGGCCCCCAGAACTGGCTCTTCGCGGCCCCGCTCCTGGCGGTGGTGCTGGCCAACGTCTGGAAGGGGACCGCCTTCTCGATGATGACCTACTCGGCGGGGCTGTCCGAGGTCCCCGAGGACCTCAAGGAGGCGGCGCGGGTGGACGGCGCCTCCGCCTTCCAGGTGCTGTGGCACGTCGTGATCCCGCTCCTGCGTCGGACCCTGGCCACCACCCTGCTGCTCATCACGCTCCAGACGGTGCAGGTCTTCACCCTGATCTTCGTGATGACGTCGGGCGGGCCGGGCTCCCGGAGCACCACGCTCCCGCTGCTGATGTACCAGGAGGCGCTGCGCATGGGCGACCTGGGCTACGGCACCGCCATCGCGTTGGCACTGCTCGTGGTCGCCGGGCTGTTCTCGATCGTCTACGTGTGGATGCTCCGTAAGGAGGAGGACCGGTGAGCGACGAAACCAGCCGGGGGCACGACCCCGGAAGGAGGGCGGCCGAGGCGGGTCGGAGGCGGGCGCGCGCCGTGGTCAGCGCCCCGAGCCGGGCCGCGGGCGGCCTGCTCGCCTACCTGGTCCTCGGCGTGCTCGCGGTGCTGTTCCTGGTACCGATGCTGTGGATGGTCTTCGCGGCGGTGGACCCCGAGCCCTCGCTGCGCGCCAGCCCGCCCTCGGGGTTCACCCTGGACCACTTCACGGCCATCATGACCCCGGAGATCGTCTACCTGCCGATCTGGAACAGCATCCTGACCTGTGGGGGAGCCGCGCTCATCACGGCCGTGTGCTCGATGCTGGCCGCCTACCCGCTCTCCAGGTACAACCTCCGGTTCAGGAAGCCGTTCCTGTACACGGTGCTGTTCGCCACCGGGCTGCCCGTCACCGCCATCATGGTTCCGGTCTATGGGATGTTCGTGCAGGCCAACCTGCTGAACTCCCTCGTCGCGACGACGCTGTTCCTGGCCGCCAGCACGCTGCCCTTCGGGATCTGGCTCACCAAGAACTTCATCGACGGCATCCCCCTCTCCCTGGAGGAAGCCGCGTGGGTGGACGGGGCCTCGGCCTGGCAGTCGATCCGCTACCTGGTGGCCCCGCTGCTCGCACCGGGGCTGGCGGTGGTCGCGATCTTCACCCTCGTCACCACCTGGGGCAACTTCTTCGTCCCCTTCATCCTGCTCACGAGCCCGGAGAAGATGCCAGCGGCGGTCCGCGTGTTCACCTTCTTCGGTCAGTACGGATCGGTCCGCTACGGCGAACTGGCCGCGTACTCACTGCTCTACACCGTTCCCGTGGTCGTGCTGTACATGGCCGTCTCACGAGCCCTGGGCGGCCGGTTCGCGCTGGGCGGCGCGATCAAGGGGTAGCCCACCGCATCGCCCCGATGAGGGCCGGGGTCCGGGCTCGGGACGGCGAGCCCGGACCCCGGGGTCGGATCAGCGCTCGAAGCGCAGGGTCAGGATCTGGAAGGGGCGCAGGGAGACCGACACGAGGCCGGGACCCGTGTCGTCGGCCCCGGAGGCACCGGCCGAGTGCAGTTCCGGGGCCTCCGGGTAGTCCTCCTCCAGCAGGTTCACCGCGCGCACCCCCGAGACGGGGAACCCGGTGCCCACCGAGGTGTGGGCACGCCCGCCACGGGCCTCGTACAGGCGCACCACCACGTCGCCGGAGCGGTCGTCGGCGAGCTTGACCGACTCCACCACCACACCGGGGTCGTCCACCGTCACCAACGGCTCCACCACGGCGTCGCCTGGCAGTTCCCGGACCGGGAGGTTGATCCGGTAGCCCTCACGGACGGCGTCCTCGATCTCCGCACCCGGGGCCAGGGCGTACCGGAACCGGTGTTCGCCCTGGTCGGTGTCGGGGTCGGGGAACCGCGGCGCCCGCAGCAGGGACAGACGGACCGTGGTCGTGGTGCCGCCGTCGCCTCGCACGTCACGCGTCACGTCGTGCCCGTAGGTGGAGTCGTTGAGCACCGCCACGCCGTAGCCGGGTTCGGCAACGTGCACCCAGCGGTGGGCGCAGATCTCGAACTTGGCCGAGTCCCAGGAGGTGTTGGTGTGCGCGGGCCGCCTGACGTGGCCGAACTGGATCTCCGACGACGACTCGTGCGCGCGCACGTCCAGGGGGAAGGCGGCCTTGAGGAACTTCTCCCGCTCGTGCCAGTCCACGACCGTCTCCACGTCCAGGCGCCGGGCGCCGGCTGCCAGGGAGAGCACCTGGACCACCGAGGAGTCCCCGAAGGAGCGGGTGACCCTCAGCGCGGCGGTTCCCGAACCAGCCGGTTCGGGCTCGACGCCGTCGGCCTCGGTGAGGTCCACGGTGGTGTTGCGGTAGAACTCGTCCACGTCCCAGGCGTCCCACTGGTTGGGCAGGTCCTGGTGTACCTGGAGCAGGTTCCCCGGCTGTCCCGGAGCAAGCACCTCTCGGCCCGGCGCCCCCTCTCCCCGGTCCAGGATCGAGGTGACCAGCCCCCGCTCGTCCACCCGGACCGTCAGGAGCCCGTTGTCGAGCACGAACCCTCCCGGGGTCTCCGGGTCCGGGCTGAGGGCAGCCTGCCCCGAGGCCCCGTTCCCCATGCGCGCACGGGGGAGCGCCCCCAACGCGGGAACGCCGTCGCGTTCGTGCGGGGTCGGGTTGAAGACCACGCCGCCCGCTGCTCCGTCCCCGCCGTCACCGGACAGCGCCTCCTGCGCGTGCCGGATGATCTCCCCGAGCTCCTCCGCGACCCGCGCGTAGGTCTGCGCGGCCTCCCGGTGCACCCAGGCGATGGAACTCCCCGGCAGGATGTCGTGGAACTGGTTGAGCAGGACCGTCCGCCAGACCTCCTCGATCCGCTCGTACGGGTAGGGGGCGCCCACCCGCACCGCGGCCGTGGCGGCCCACAGCTCGGCCTCGCGCAGCAGGTGCTCCGAACGCCTGTTCCCCTGCTTGGTGGCGGTCTGGCTGGTGTACGTCCCCCGGTGGAACTCCAGGTAGAGCTCGCCCAACCACACCGGGGCGTCCGGGTACTCCTCGTGCGCCTTGGCGAAGAACCGCTCCGGGTGCTCGATCTCCACCGTCGGCGAACCCTCCAGGTCACGCAGGCGAGCCGCCCGGGCCAGCATCTCGCGGGTGGGGCCGCCACCCCCGTCCCCGTGGCCGAACGGCACGAGGGAACGCGACGCACCGCCCTTGTCCCGGAAGTTGCGCGAGGCGTGCGCGAGTTCGGCGCCGGTGAGTTCGGAGTTGTAGGTGTCCACCGGGGGGAAGTGGGTGAACACGCGGGTGCCGTCCAGTCCCTCCCACCAGAAGGTGTGGTGCGGGAACTGGTTGACCTGGCTCCAGGAGATCTTCTGGGTGAGGAACCAGCGTGAGCCGGACAGCCGCACCAGCTGGGGGAGGGCGGCAGAGTAGCCGAAGGAGTCGGGCAGCCACACCTCCTGGGTGTCCACCCCGAGTTCGTCGCGGAAGAAGCGCTTGCCGAAGACGAACTGGCGGGCCAGGGCCTCCGAACCGGGCATGTTGGTGTCAGATTCCACCCACATGCCCCCGACCGGGACGAACCGCCCCGCCTCGGCGGCCCGGACGACCCGCGAGAACACGTCAGGACGGTGTTCCTTGAGCCAGGCCCACTGCTGGGCCTGCGACATCGCGAACACGAACTCCGGGTGGTCGTCCATCAGCGCGACCACGTTCGCGCTGGTCCGTGCCACCTTGCGGACCGTTTCACGCAGCGGCCAGAGCCATGCTGAGTCGATGTGGGCGTGCCCGATGGCGGACACCCGGTGGGAGCTGGCCGAGGCGGGGGAGCTCAGCGCCGGGGCCAGGACCTCCCGCGCCCGCTCCGCCGTTCCGGGGACGTCCTGGAGGTCCAGGGCGTCCAGGGCCCGGCCCAGGGCGCGCAACAGCTCCCAACGGCGGGGGTCCCCGGTGTCGAGTTCGCGCATGAGACCGCCGGCCACCTCCAGGTCGATGGCCAGCTCCCACACCTGCTGTTCGAAGACGGCCAGGTCCGCTCGGGTCAGCCGGTACAGGGGCCGGTCCTCCGGTCCGCGCCCGGAGCCCAGGTCGGTGGGCTGGAACGGGGGGTTGCCGAGGATGACCGGGTTGGCGGCCGCCTCCACGTGGAACTCGACGGTCTCCCCGCCGCTCACAGGGGTGCCGACCGGAATCCACGCGTTGCGGGGGTTGAGACCCTTGACCACGCTGCCGTCGGCGAGGTGCACCAGACCTTCGCACTGGAAGCCCGGCATGGCGTCGTCGAAGCCGAGGTCGACCACGGCCTCCACGGTCCGGCCCGACCACTCGGCGGGTACCCGACCACGCAGCCGGAACCAGGTGGTGCCCCAGGCGGGCCCCCAGGCGTCGCCCACACGTGCGGGTTCGTGGGGCGCCCCGATGCCCTCCTCGGCGGGAACCGGTTCTCCCGGCGCGTCCCAGCGGGCCACCTCCAGGGGGATCGACGTCGTGTACACCGCGGGCCATACGCGTTCCCGCAGGACGCGGTCCAGTCGTGCCTCGGTCAGCCGCCGGTCGTCGTGCACGGTGGGTCTCCGTTCGGTCGTCCCCTGGCAGATGCCGCGTACATTGCCAGCGCGATGTCACTTCGTCAATGCTTTGGACGAAGTGGGTTCCTCCGGTGTCGGCGCAGGGGCCAGAGTGAGCCCCTTCGGTCCTGGTCAGTGGCGGTTCGGCGGGACCGTTGTCGCCTCCCCTGGTGAGAGGGAACCGGATGAGGGAGCACACCCGCCATGAGGTCCGATGCGGCACTTCGGCGGAGTGGGATCGTGCACGTCGCGAGCCAGCTGGGGTCGGCCGGTCCGACGTGGCCGAGGGCCACCGGCCCGCTGCCACCAGTGAGGTCGTCGTCGAGTCCGACACCCCGGAGTCCCCGGGGCTCGACGTGGGGGGACACCGTCCGGATCACCGCCACCCGGATCACCGACACCCCGGACCAACGGTTCCTGGCGGGACACGGGGCAGGAGCCCACCCCGGCAGGAGCCCACCCCGGTGGGGGCCCACCGGGGAGGCCCGGTGGTGGGCAGCGTAGAACCGGGCTTCCGGCCGTTGACCGGGGTGCGGCACACCTTCCGCGCCCCCGAAAACGACCTTGCCGAGGACCGCACCCTCACAGTGCTGGCCAAGTGCGGCCTCCCCGGTCTCCCTGGCCTCTCCGGCTTCCCCGGCCTCCGTGCGCCCCGTCCTCCCGTGACCCTCCGTTTCGTCCTTGCGCTCTCCTCGTCCGCATCCGGAACGGGACTTGCGAGCGGGTCGGCCTCGGGCGCGTGGCATCCTGGGAGGGACGCAGTCCGGTCGAGGAGGACAACAGCACATGAGCATCGACGCGTCGCGCGACCGGTCGCGACCGGTCCTCGGTTCGCTCACCGAGCACGCGAGCCTGCGCGCCCGGGTGACCGACGTCCTGCGTGAGGCCATGATCGCCGGTGAGCTCGAGCCCGGTGTCGTCTACTCGGCCCCCGTCCTGGCCGAACGCCTCGGCGTCTCCGCGACCCCGGTGCGCGAGGCCATGATGGAGCTGACCCAGGAGGGACTGGTCGAGACCCTGCGCCACCGCGGCTACCGCGTGGTGGAGTTCAGCGACGTCGCCCTCGACGAACTCATCGAGCTCCGCGCGCTCATCGAGGTCCCCACGGTGGGCCGCGTCGCCGCGACCGCCACCGCGGGGCAGATCGCCGCGCTGCGTCCGATCGCGGACCGGCTGACCGAGACCGCCGAGACGGGGCAACTGCGCGAGTTCATCGCCAACGACATGGCGTTCCACCTCCAGCTGCTGTCCATCGCGGGCAACCAGAAGCTGGTCGACGAGGTACGAAGGCTGCGGGGGATGTCGCGGCTGTCGGCGCTGCGGGGGCTGTACGAGGAGGGCCGTCTGGTCGACACCGCGCAGGAGCACCACGCCCTGCTGGACCGCATCGAAGCCGGTGACACAGCGGGTTCCGCGGCCCTCATGCGACATCACCTCGGTCATGTCCGAGGGGTCTGGGCGGGCCGCGCGGAGATCTGACGGACGACGGCGCCGAACACGAAACAGGTAGCTGAGCTGCTTCGATTCGGTCACGGGCCTTGATTCGGGGGAGGTGCAATTGTACGTTGCACTGGTTCCCATCTTGAGGCCCCTCTTCATCGGGCCCTGATCCGAGGAGTTGTGAGTGGCCTCGCAGCACTCGGTGGTCGGTAAACCGGCCACCAACCGCCGTGTACTCTTTGGCAGCCTCAGCGGCAGCGCGATCGAGTGGTTCGATTTCTTCCTCTACGCCACCGCCGCGGCGCTCATCTTCGACAAGCAGTTCTTCCCCAACGACGATCCCGTGATCTCGTTGATGCTGTCGTACCTGACCCTGTCGCTCACCTTCTTCATCCGGCCGTTCGGCGGGATCGTCTTCTCCCACATCGGTGACCGGATCGGGCGCAAGAAGACCCTCGTCATCACCCTGTCGCTCATGGGCGGCGCCACCGTGGCGATCGGTCTGCTGCCCACCTACGAGCAGGTCGGCCTCCTGGCCCCGGTGCTGCTGATCCTGTGCCGGATCATCCAGGGCCTCGCGATCGGCGGCGAGTGGGGCGGCGCCCTGCTGCTGGCCTACGAGTACGCCCCCGAGAACCGCCGCGGTTTCTTCGGCTCGGTGCCCCAGACCGGCATCACCATCGGCATGCTCATGTCGACGGTCGCCTTCGGCCTGGTCAGCCTCCTCCCGGACGGCGCCTTCGAGTCCTGGGGCTGGCGTCTCCCGTTCATCGCCAGCATCGTCCTCGTCTTCGTCGGCCTGTGGATCCGCAAGGGCCTGGCCGAGACTCCCGCCTTCCGTGAGGCCAAGGAGAGCGGCGACGTCGCCAAGCTGCCCATCCGGGACACGCTCCGCGACCACTGGCGCTCCGTGCTCGTGGCCGTCGGCGCCAAGGTCGTCGAGACCGCCCCGTTCTACATCTTCGCGACCTTCGTCGTCAGCTACGCCACCGGCACGCTCGACATCCAGCAGTCGGTGGTCCTCAACGCGGTCAGCGCGGGCGCACTGGTCAGCACCTTCGGCATCCTGCTCATGGGCGCGCTCTCCGACCGCGTCGGCCGCCCGAAGGTCTACCTCGGCGGCACCCTGCTCATCGCCCTGTTCGCGGCGCCCTTCTTCATGCTGTTGGACCTCCAGATGAGCTGGGCCGTGTACGCGGCCGTCGTGATCGCCCTCGGTGTGGCCTGGCCCCCGGTCACCGCCACCCTCGGCACCCTCACCTCCGAGATCTTCACGACCCGGGTGCGCTACACCGGCGTGACGCTCGGCTACCAGATCGGCGCCGCCCTCGCCGGCGGCACCGCCCCGCTGCTCGCCACCTGGCTGCTGGCCCGCTTCGACGGAGCCTGGTGGCCGATCGCCACCTACCTGGTGATCCTCGCCGTCATCTCCTTCGCCGCCGTCGCCGTGTCCGGCCGGGTGGTGCGCAAGGAGAGTGCCCTGATCGCGGCCCGTGAAGCGGCCGAGCGCAACGAGAAGTCCGAGGTTTCCGCATGACCCAGACACCCACCGGCCTGCCCTTCGTCAGCGCGGAGGAAGTCCGTGAGCGGATCGGGCCCAAGCGGGCCTTCGAACTGATCGAGCGGGCCCTGCTCGACGGATTCGACCCCTCACAGGACCCGGCGCGGTCCCACGCGGGGGCCGGGGACGGCCACCTGCTGCTCATGCCCTCGACCCTGGGTGACTGGGTCGGTGTCAAGGTCGCGTCCGTGTCCCCGGACAACCCCGCGCGCGACCTGCCCCGCATCCAGGCCGTCTACCTGCTGATGGACGCCCGGACCCTCACCCCGAGGCTGATGGTCGACGGTGTCACGCTCACCTCGCTGCGCACCCCGGCCACCTCCGCCGTGGCGGCCGACCGCCTGGCCGCCCCGGAGGCGTCCCGCCTCGTGGTCTTCGGCAGTGGTCCGCAGGCGGTCGAGCACGTCGTCGCCGTGGCGGGCATCCGTGAGCTCACGAGCGTCCGGATGGTGGGCCGCACCCCGCACCGGGTGGACGCCGCCATCAGCGAGCTCGCCGGACGCGGGATCACCGCCGAGACGGGCACCGTGGCCGACGTCGCCGAGGCCGACATCGTCGTGTGCGCCACCTCCACCAAGGACCCGCTCTTCGACGGTTCCCTGGTCCGCGACGGCGCCTGTGTGGTCGCCATCGGATCGCACCAGGCCGATCGACGCGAACTCGACGCCGCGCTGATGGGCCGCTCCCTCGTGGTGGTGGAGGAGAGCGACGCCGCCCTGCGCGAGTGCGGGGACGTCGTCATCGCCATCGACGAGGGCACCCTCACCAAGGCCGACCTCGTCGGTATCGCCCCGCTGGTCCGGGGCGAGGTGACCCGCCGCACCGACCGTCCCAACGTCTTCAAGGGCTCCGGCATGTCGTGGGAGGACCTGGCCGTCGCCGTGGGTGTCGCGCCCACTCTCTGACCGGTCCTCGGGCGGACCAGTCGCCCGGGCCGGTCCGTCCTGTCGGCCCGCGTGACACGGGGGTTGCGCACCGCGAGTCACTCGCGGTGCGCAACCCCTTTCTCGTGCCCAGCCCCGTGGCGGGCTCCTCGATCGGTGGGCAGCTCACGGCTCAGCCGCGGCTGCTGTCGACCACGGATTCCGGGCCCTGGCCACCGGCGGCTCCGGCACCATCGCCTGACGGGCGCCCGCGGGCTCCGCGCTCGCGCACTGATCCCCGACCCGGGCGAGGCCACGGAGCCGATCCGACCAGGCGGAACCGCCCGTGCCCTGCTCCGGGCACGGGCGGGCCTGGATCACGCCGACGGGCTGGTCTCCCGTTCCACCGGGACGGAGCGCCGGGCCGCGCGTATCCGGGCGACCACGACGATGCCGACGGCCAGCAGGATGACGGCGTAGATGCCCAGGGTGATGGGCCCGGTGAACATGACTCCGACGTCCCCCTGACCGATCGCCAGTCCGCGACGCAGTTCGGTCTCCGCGAGGGGGCCGAGGATGACGGCGATCAGCACCGGGGCGACGGGGATCGAGTACCTGCGCATCATGAACCCCAACAGCCCGAGGAGGATCAGCAGCCACAGGTCGGTGACTGAGTAGGAGGAGGCGTAGACACCGAGCACCGCGAAGCCGGTGATCCCCGCGTACAGGTACCTCTTGGGGATGAGCAGCAGCTTGGCCCACAGCGGGGCGAAGGGCAGGTTGAGGATCAGCAGCATCACGCTGCCCACGAAGAGGCTGGCCAGGAGCGCCCACACGAGGTCCGCGTTGCGCTCGAACAGGAGGGGGCCGGGCTGCATGCCGTACTGCTGGAACGCGGCGAGCATGATCGCCGCCGTGGCCGACGTCGGCAACCCCAGCCCGAGGAGCGCGCCCATGGCGGTGCCCGCGGTCGCGCTGGCTGCGGCCTCCGGAGCCGCCACGCCCTCGATGGCGCCCTTGCCGAACTCGTCGGGGCGTTTGCCGCGCCGGGCCCGCAGCTGGGAGAGCTTGCGCTCCGTCCCGTAGGCCAGGAAGGTCGGGATCTCCGAGCCCCCGGCCGGGATGGTGCCGAACGGAAGGCCGAAGCCCAGTCCGCGCACCCAGGCGGGGATGGCCCGGCGCAGGTCACCGGGCTTGAGCCAGAGGGATCCGCCGGTCCGGACCAGCTGGGCGTCGTCCCGCTGCCGGTGGATCCGCGAGGCCACGTGGAGCACCTCGCCCAGGGCCAGCAGCCCGACGGTCACGGTCACGATGCCGACCCCCTCGAAGAGCGAGGGCACACCGAGGGTGAACCGCGCGGCGCCGCTCTGCGCGTCGATGCCGACCATCGCGATCGCGAGCCCCAGGGAGAGGGCGATGAGACCGCGGATCATGGACTGGGCGACGACGGCAGAGGTCGCCACGAAGGCGAAGACCGCCAGGGCGAAGTACTCGGCGGGACCGAACCGCAGGGCGATGTCGATGATGACACCGGAGAAGAACGCGACCACGGCCGTGGAGACCACCGCGCCGAGGAACGCCCCGATCGCGGAGGTCGCCAGTGCCTGGGAGGCTTTGCCGCGCAGCGCCATCCTGTGGCCCTCGATCGCGGTGGCGATGGCCGAGCTGTTGCCCGGCGTGTTCATCAGGATGGACGTGGTGGAGTCACCGAAGAGCCCGCCGTAGTAGACGGCGGTGAACATGATGAAGGCGCCCGTGGGGTCGAGCTTGAACGTGACCGGGAGCAGGAGGGCCACGGCCATCGCCGAGCCCAGGCCGGGCAGGACTCCGACCGCCGTGCCGAGGACCACGCCGACGAAGGCCCACAGCAGGTTCTCGGGGGTCAGGGCGGCGGCGAACCCGCCGCCGAGGAGTACGAGTGTGTCCATGTCAGAGCACCCCGCCCAGGATCCCCGAGGGGAGGTTCAGACCCAGGCCCGCGACGAACGCGAGTTGCACGACCGCCGAGTAGACCAGCGCGACCGCCGCCTCGAACAGTGAGCGCCTGCCTCCGAACGCCGTGCTGACACCGAAGAACAGCAGGGCGCCGGACAGCAGCCAGCCCAGGGGTTGCAGCAACAGGGTGAAGGCGATGACCGAACCCAGCACGAGGCCGACCGTGCGCCAGTAACTGTGGGTCGCGGTGCGCCGGTCCTCCTGGCCCTCGACCAGGTCACCGACGATCCCCGCGCTCTCCGCGCCGTTGTCGCCGTTGGCCGGAGGAACGGCCGGGTCACGGGCGACCTGGACGACCAGCAGCGCTCCGAGCACCACCATCAGTCCGGACACCAGCCCCGGGAAGAGCTGGGGGCCGGGCCCGGTGGAGGTGTCCGGGACGTGCATGGCCATGGTCTGCGCCGCGAGGAAGACACCGACCCCGACGACGAGCAGGCCGACGAAGACCTCGCTGCGCCCCCGCAACCAGGAGCGGGCCGGGTGGGAGGTCGCCGTGTGCGGTGACGCGGGCGGCGCTGGTTCTCTCAGTGGGTTCATGACAGCCCCAGGTCCTTGGTGACTTCGGTGATACGGGTGATCTCTTCGTCCAGGAAGGCCTCGAACTCCGGGCCGGACTGGAAGGTGTCGTCCCACCGGTTGCGTTCGAGGGTGTCCTGCCACTCGGGGGTGGCGACCATCTCCTCGACGATGGCCGTCAGCTCCGCGCGTTCCTCCTCGGTGATCCCGGGCGGTGCCATGAAGCCCCTCCAGTTGGGGAGCACGGCGTCCACGCCCTGTTCGGGGAGGGTGGGGTGCTCTTCCAGACCGGTCACCCGTTCGTGGGCCGAGACGCCAAGGACCCGAAGACTTCCCGTCTCCACCTGGTCGCTGAACTCGTTGTAGCCCGAGACGCCCACGTCGATGCTTCCTGAAAGAAGGGAGGTGAGCGCCTGGGCGCCGCCCGCGAAGGGGATGTAGTTGACGTCGGTCGGACGCAGGCCCTGTGACTGGGCGGCGAGCCCGGCGAGCAGGTGGTCGGTGCCCCCGAGCGAACCGCCGCCCACGGCCACCGCTCCGGGGTCCTCCTCCCAGGCCTCGACCAGGTCGTTCATGTCCTGGAGCGGTGAGTCGTCACGGACCACGAAGACCTCGTAGTCGTCCGCCACCCGGGCGATGGGTACGACGTCCTCCAGTGTCTGGGCGGAGTCGTTGACGATGATGCCGCCGATCATGACGGTCCCGGTGGTCATCAGGGTGGTCGCCTCGCCCTCGCGCCGCACTGTCTGGGCGAGGCCGATGGTGCCACCGGCGCCGGGTAGGTTCACGACCTGGGTGTTGGCCACGACGTCGTTCAGACGCATCGCGTGCTGCGCCTCCCGTGCGACGAGGTCCCAGCCGCCGCCCGGGTCGGCGGGCACCACGATGTCCACCCGGGCGCGGGCCTCGGAGTCGTGCGCCTGCGAGAGCGCGGCGTTCGCCGCGGCGGCACCCACGACGAGGGTCGCGCACACGGCCCCCACCGCACGCAGGGTGCGCTGCTTGTCCATTCTCACTCCCTCTCGACCCCAGTGGTCCACCAGGTGGACCTAATGGGCCGCTGATTGGTTCAGAGAATGATGCAAATCACTCGGGGGCGTGTCAATGCGTCCGGGAAATCTTTCCTTAACGAAGTCGTCACGCCAGTTGGGGTGTGTTCTGCCTGGGCAGAGGTCCTGCGTTGGGTGAACCGGTTTCCCGGGTGCCCCTGGCGGTTCCTGTGTCCGTGGGTTAGCCTGACCCTCATTAAGACCATCTAGTAGTCCAATGAGTCCACCAGGTGGACCACGACGGGAGGGTGATGGCCGGGGACACCGAAGGGGGAGTGCGCAGCGTGGTGCGCGCGCTCGACCTGCTGGACCTCTATGACGAGAGGAACCAGCGCTACACCACGCGTGAGCTGGTGGAACTGACCGGGCTGGCCAAGACCACCGTCCTCCGCCTGGTCGGAACCCTCGAACAACGCGGGTTGCTCTGGTCCGGATCGGACGGCCGCGTCGGAGCCGGACCGGGACTGCTGCGCTGGGCGCGCCTGGCCCACGCCGTCTGGCAGGTGCCCGAGTCGATCCGCGTGATCATGCGGGACCTCACCGTCGAGACCTCCGAGACCGTCAACCTCTACGTGCGCGCGGACACCGTTCGTGTCTGCGTCGCACAGGAGGAGGGTCCCCAACGGCTCCGCCACGTCGTGAACACCGGCGACGAGATGCCCCTCTGGGGCGGGGCGGCCAGCAAGGTGCTCCTGGGCGGAGCCCCGGAGTCGGTGGTCAGGAGGGTCGCCGCGGCCTCGCCTCACGGACCGCAGTACCTCGACCGCCTGCTCACCGAGATCGCCGAGGCCCGGAGCCGGGGGTACTCGGTCAGTCACGGCGAACGCGAACACGGCGCCTCCGGGGTCGCGGCTCCCGTCCATGGGGCCGCCGGAGGTCCGGCACCCGTCGCCGCACTCGCGGTCGGCGGGCCCACCGCCCGCTTCACCGAGGCCTCCGTCCGAGCCTTCAGCGGTGCGGTGCGCGAGGCGGCGGAACGCATCGGCCGGATCGGGTTCGACCCGGGGTCGGAGAACGTGGCGAGCGACGACAAGGAGAACGGATGAGCCCCGCGACAGCCGCGCGTGACGCCCTCCCCCTGGCGGGGGTCCGCGTCCTGGACCTGACCAACGTGCTGGCCGGGCCCTACGCCGGGTACCAGCTCTCCCTGATGGGGGCGGACGTCGTGAAGGTGGAGGTGCCCGGCGCGGGCGACCTCGCACGACAGCTCGGAGCCTCCTCGGAACTCAACGACGAGCGTGTGGGAGCGTCCTTCCTCGCCCAGAACGCAGGGAAGCGGTCACTGACCCTGAACCTCAAGTCGGACGCGGGGCGCCAGGTCATGCGCACCCTGGTGAGCGACTCGGACGTGCTGTTGGAGAATTTCCGCCCGGGGGTTATGGAACGCCTGGGCTTCGACTGGGAGACCCTGCGCGAACTCAATCCCGGCCTGGTGTACTGCTCCGTGTCCGGGTTCGGCTCCGACGGTCCGCTGAGCGACCGGCCCGCCTACGACCAGATCATCCAGGGGCTGTCCGGCATGATGGACGCCACCGGGACCGAGGAGACCGGCCCCCTCCGAGCAGGGTTCCCCATCGCCGACGTCCTGGGCGGACTGGCCGCCGCGTTCGCGGTCGGCAGCGCCCTGGTGCGACGTGAACGCACGGGCGAGGGCACCCGTCTCGACGTCTCGATGCTGGAGACCGCCATCACCGCCATGGGCTGGGGCGTCTCCAACTACCTCTCGGCGGGAGTGGAGCCCTCCCGCATCGGCAACGAGAACGCCACCGCTGCCCCGTCCGGCACCTTCACCACCGGCGAGGGCACGCTCAACATCGCGGCCAACAAGCAGGAGCAGTTCGAGACCCTGTGCCGCCTCCTCCAGGCCTCCGAACTCGTGGCCGACCCCCGCTTCGCCACACGGGAGAACCGCAAGGCCCACCGGGTCGCGCTGCGCGGTGAACTCGAGGAGCGTCTGGCGGGTCGGAGCGCGGCGGACTGGGAGACGGTCCTCTCCGACGCCGGGGTGCCCGCGGCCCGTGTGCTCAGCGTCCGCGAAGCCCTCGAACTCGAACACGTCGAGCACCGGGGCCTGGTCCGCACGCTTGCTTTCCCCGGCCAGGACGACCGTGAACTGCACGTCCTTGGCAGCGGTGTGCACGTGGACGGGACCTCCCTGGGTCCCGACCGCTCTCCACCGCTCCTTGGCGAACACACCGATCAGGTCCTCCGCGAAGCCGGTTACGAACAGAGCGAGGTCAACGCGCTCAGAGAGGCGGGTGTGGTGTGAACGCTTCGGACACCCCGAGCATGACCCACGAGGAGATCGGCGACTGGTGGTCGACCTCCCTGACACGCATCGCCCCCGGTGAGATCGAACTGCGCGGCTACCCCGTTCAGGACGTCATCGGCCGCCACGGCTTCGTCGAGGTGGTCTGGCTCATGCTCAGGGGGGAACTGCCCGAGCCAGCCCAGTCCCGCATGCTCGAGTCCGCGCTGGTGGCCGGGGTCGACCACGGCCCCCAGGCGCCCTCCATCGCGGCCGCGCGGATGGCCGCCACCTGCGGGCTGGGGCTCAACAACGCGGTCGCCAGCGGCGTCAACCTCCTGGGGGACGTGCACGGGGGCGCGGGGCAGCAGTGCGTCGCCCTCCTCGACAGGATGGCCGAACTGCGCTCCGAGGGAACCGACGCCGACGACGTGGCCGAGGCGATCGTGGCCGAGTACCGGGAGAGGGGCGGCTACGTCCCCGGCTTCGGGCACCGTTTCCACCCCAGGGACCCCCGCAGGGACCCCCTCCTGGGGATGGTGCGGGACGCGGTGCGCGACGGCATCGTCGACGCCGGTCCACTGGAGTCCGCGCTGGCCTTGGAGAAAGCCTTGGAGGGGCGCAGGGGCAGGCCCGTGCCCATGAACATCGACGGCGCCACGGCCGTCGTCTACGCCTGTCTCGGCTTCGAAGCCGAACTGGCGCGCGGACTCTTCGTCCTCTCGCGGTCGGTCGGGATCCTGGCGCACGCCTGGGAGGAGAGCAACAGCGGCGCGAGGATCAAGGGCCCCCTCCCGCGTACGGTCCTGGCTGGCTACACCGGTCCGTCGACCCGCCTGCCGGGCGAGGTCCTCGACGACTGACGGGTCGCGGGGGCGTCCCGGCCGGTGCGAGCGCGCACCGGCCGGGGCGAGGGCCGTTCCCGTTCCGGAAGGGGATCAGCGGCCGGTGCGGCCGTCGATCCTCTCGCGGAGGATGTCGAGGTGCCCGGCGTGACGACCGGTCTCCTCGATCATGTGCGCCAGCGCCGACCGCATCGATGGCCCGGGACTGCCCCGGAGGCCGTCGTGCGCGGGTCGGCCGAGGCCTCGCAGGCGGCGATGGCCCTGTTCGCGGCGGCGACGGCGTCGCGGTAGCCCTGGAGCACCTCCTCGGTGGTACGGTCCGGACCGGCACGGAACGTCGCCGCCCAGTCGACGTTCTCCTCACCCAGGAACCCGCGGCGCTCGACGCGGGTCAGGTGCGCGATCAGGCCGAGAAGGTGGGTCCCCGAGGCCACGCCAGGGGCGCGTACGTGTTCCTCCGGCGCCCCCTCGACCTTGGTCAGGGCGCTTTCGCGCAGCCAGGAATCCGGTGAGGACCTCCTTCTCACCGGGCCCGGTCCTGGGCGGTGGGCGGTCGCGTCGTGACCGGGCGGACATGGTGCTCCCTTCGTGGCGGTGTGGGCGATCAAACCCGTTCGGTTCTCGGAGTCGTCCCCGGCTGGAGGCGTGCCGCCACCACGTTGTCGACCACCGTCGCGGAGCGGCCTTCGGGTCCGTGCGCGAGTCGTGTGCGTTGTTCGACCACGGCGGTCCACTCCGGCCCGAGGCCGAGCGAACGCCACAGGTCGTGGTCGGATGGTCGTCGTGCCGGTTCCATGACCAGGGCGCGCTCGAACCGTGGTCGACGACGAGCAGGATCCCCGTGTCGCGGACCGACCGCGCGGACGCGCGTAGGACCTCGTCCCTGGCGAGGCCGGTCGTGGCGTGGAAGTAGTTGGTGTGGACGAGGTCGACGGGGCCGGTGTCGGGCGCGGAGGACGCCAGGTCGTGGGCCTCCACGTCGAGGCGTTCCTCGATCCCGGCCAGCCGGGACCACTCGGCCAGGACGTCGAGCACGTGTTCCGAGACATCCACCGCCGTGACCCGCCACCCCCGCGCGGCCAACCACAGGGAGTCCCCGCCGTGTCCGCACGCGAGTTCAAGGGCCCGGGGCGCTCTTCGGCGCTGAGCCGGGACGAGCGCCAGTTCTCCCGCGAGCGCGACGAAGGCAGCGTTGGGCAGGGGAGGGGGCGTCGAAGGACTCTCGTCCCTGTACTGCTGGTCCCAGAACTCCCGTGCGGGAGAGGGGACCCCGGTTTCGGTTCGCATGAAGCCCATGCTGGGCGGCGGGGGCGGTTCCGTGCACGGTTCCGTGCGGATCTGCAACGGCGTCCCGATCCGGGGAGCGGTGGAGCGGTCGAACGCCCTCGATTTTCGGTTTGAAACGATTCCTATTTTGGTTGGTTCCGAATGAGTGGCGGCGGAAAACGAAGGCGCTCCCGGCCCCGGGAGCGGCCTCCAGTGGTCCTCGTTTGTCTTGTGTGGTAATGGTGGTTTTGGTCCGCCTGTATATCCCCGTTGTTTGTCTGGTGCGGTGTGAATTTGGTAAATTCCTCTTAGTTGAAGGCGCGGCACGATGCCTCGCCGGAATTGCTTTCGGTCGTAGTTGGAATGTGTAGGCACTAACCGTGATGCGTCGTACCCTGACCCGCGCGACGGCGGCCTGTGCGACCTACGCCCTGGTTCTCTCACTGGGGGTGGGCGCCCCCGTCGCTGCTGACGAGAAGCCCCCCACCGTCGAGGGAAGTGCTCCGGACTCCAGTGTCTTCGGAGTCACCCCGGCCATGGGACAATCGCGCGACCGGAGCGACGTCACCTCCCCTGTGGACCCTTCCGAAACCGCGCGCGACGACGGTGGCCGAATTGAGGCCGGGAGTTCGCTGTGGACCCACGTGGACCGCGCGTTTCCGGACCAACCTTCCAGTGGGACCGAAACCGGAAGCGTGGGTACCGGGCGGCTCGCGTGGGATCGGGTCTACACTCGTAGAGCCTTTTTCCGATTCCCGGTGGAACTCGGTTCCGATTCTCTGCTGGAATCCGCAGTCCTGCGTACCGAGGTGGCGTGGTCCTACGACTGTGAAAGCGACTCCGCAGTGGAGTTGCACCGGGTCGACCCGTTCGACGAGGACACCACCTGGAACGAACAGCCGGAGTCCCAGGGGCTGCTCGACACCCGGAACGTGCGGGGCGGGCACGCGGCCTGTCCGCTGCACGGCGGCGTGGAGTTCGACCTGACCGAGGCCTACCAGCGGGCCCTGGACAACGGAGAACGCCACCTGCACCTGCGGCTCGGGGCGGCGGACGAGTCCGGGAACACCGCCTGGCGCCGCTTCGACGTCGAGGACACCCCGCCGGTACTGGTGGTCGACCACGGCCCCGCACCGGCCCGGGGCATCGCTCCCATCGAGCCCTCCGAGGCGGCGGCGCCACTCGACGACGGCACCCTCCCGGGCGAGGACCCCTCGAACCCGGCACAGCCTCCCACCGTCCTGGTGGGAACCACCGACCTCCTGATCCGAGGCCCCCTGCCCGACGACCCGCCCAGGAGCGGCGGCGAGCGGATCCGTACCCCGTGGGCGGAACAGGCGGACCGCACGACCGATGACCATCGGTGGGGGACCACGACCCTGGCTCGGGGACCCCCACCCGGCACGCCGATCGACGACTGACCCCCGGTTGGGCGACCGAGGGAATCGGTTGAGCAAGGACGACACCCCTCTCCTCCGACGAGTCACCTCGTTGGGCGGAGGAACGCGTCGGCGGCCAGCCCGTTGGGGAGCACCATGGTGGGGGAGCTCCCGAGCGGCAGAGGAGTCCGTACCGTCCGCGCACCGGCCACACGGCGCAGTGGCCGTTCGCGGCGGACAGTCCGGCCCCACGCCAGTCGGAGAGGCGGTCGTCCCGCATACCGGACGTGCCCGACGCAGCACCGGTGGGGTGCTGCCTCGGGAAGCCGCGGAGGCCCGTTGTCACCTGTGTGCTTGGGTGCCACACAGACGTGCTTCGGGCCACCGCGGACGTTCGCGTGCCAGAAACCGCCCGTTGTCCGGCTACTGGGTCAGTGAGTCCAGACCCTCGTAGTCCGCCAGCGGCGCCGCCCCGGTGGAGGCGTACTCCAGCAGGACCAGCCCCGACGGGGTGTGGTCCCGCTCGACCAACCGGAACCCGGCACTCCCGGAGGGGTGCGTGAACAGTCTCCGGCCCTCACCCACCACTGTGGGCGCCACGACCAGGCGAAGCGTGTCGACCAGACCCGAAGCCACAAGAAAGCCGCCGAGTCGAGCGCTGCCGTGGATCTGCACCTCGCGGCCGGGCCGATCCCTCAACCTGCCCACGGCCGCGACCGGGTCCCCACCCAGCAAGGTGGTCGGGTCCCAGGAGCCCTCCTCCAGGGTGGAGCTCACGACGTACTTGGGAAGCGAGTTCATCCTGACCGTGAACGGGTCGGGTTCGGTGATCCGCGGCCAGTCACGCGCGAACGCCTCATACGTGCGTCGGCCGAACAGCAGCCCGTCCGCGTGGTCGAGCCACTCCGACGCGGTCCGCACGAACGCCGCGTCCATGAAGGGCACGAACCACCCGCCCCGGGTGAAGCCGTCGGAGGTGTCCTCGTCGGCCGAGCCGGGCCCCTGGCTGACACCGTCGAGGGAGACGAACTGGGTGAGGGTGATCTTCACGCTGGCTCCTCTCCGACGGCCGCGCCTGGGCCGACGAGAACGCCAGTCTCACACGGAGAGGGCCACCATCCCCGTCTCCACGCCGTACGCCCCTTCTGTCGTAGGGGCTCCGTATCGTTCGGGGCATGAGTTCAGGACTGATGGCCTTCAGCGTCGACCTCGACAAGATCTCCCGCCCCGCCTCCGAGACGGTGCGTTCGCAGTGCGAGATGTACGGCACCTTCCTCCACAACGCCTGCTTCTACCCGGTGAAGTACTGGTGGCTCGGAGAGGTGGACGAGACCCTCTCGGGCCTCGGCGTGAACGAGGTGCGGGTCGAGTACCTGGCGGGCGACCAGGACGACGGCGACTCCTGGTCCGCCAAGTCCGTGAGTCTGGCGGACGAGCAGGCACGTGCGGTGACCCCGGCACAGATCGCGGAGATCGAGGACCCGTACATGCGTGAGGCGGTCACCTCGGTCCTGGGCTGGATCCGCACCGCAGCCAGTCGCGGACACGGAATCATCGGCTTCTTCCACTGACCGGCTGCCGGCCCTGCTCACCTCGTCCGCACCTTCTCCGCCCCACACGGCGATCAGCTCCGGTAGTGAAGCAGTGCCCGGGCGCGGAGCAGGGCCTGTCGTCTGCCTGAAAGCCAGAATCCTCGGTCGGCTCAACGAGCCGCCCGAGGACACAGGTGGAAATCTCAAGCTGCGCCCCTGTTGTCTCGCGAGGGGCTTGGCATCGGCGAACGCCTCTTGCGCGGTCGTGCTACACGGACCGCTGGTGCGCCTTCCACGCCCGGTGGAGTTCACGCCGACGCTCGTATTCCCTCTTCGCGCGGAGCCTGGGATCGGCCTCGGGGCTGAGGGCCGCCGGGCCCATGACCTGTAGGAGCGCGTAGTTGATGCGGAATCCCGTCCTGTACAGCAACGAGAACGAGTCTTTCCCAAGCGGCTTGTCCATGGCCGTTCACCTCACTGTTCGCCGGGATCGCGGACGCGCGCCGCGAGAGCGCGGTCGAGCAGAGAATCCATCTCGGTGAAGTCCGGGGCCTTCCCCGATCAGCAGCGTACCCGCCCGTTTTTCGCCGCCCCGGTCGGACCGACCGCCAC
>NZ_LAVM01000003.1:0-120322 GCF_001083815.1 Nocardiopsis sp. SBT366
GATGGCGTAGCCCACGAAGTCGTGGTCGTTCTCCCCGAGGCGGTACTCCAGCAGCGCGGAAGCGCTGGCGGGCACCTCGACCCGGCCGATCCACGGGGTGTGTCCCTCGATCAGCAAGAGGCGGGGGGGGGGGGGGGCGTGTTGGTGTACGCGAGCAACCAGAGTGCGCGGAGCGCGGTTGCGGGACGCCCAAAGGGTGTCCGGCGGTAGGCGCGCCATCGGGCGCTCCCGCCAGCGTTCCGCGCGGGGCGCCCGAGCGAGCCCCGCCGAGCCCAGGAAGACGGGCACGGCGGTTCGTCACAGGGAGAATGCGAACCAGGGGCAACAACAGTCCAGGAGACACAGGGGGTGTGGTGGGCCGACAGGACGGCCAATCCGAGCAGCGCGGAGACTCCCAGACGTCCAGGGCCAGCAGCAGCCAGGAGGCGGGAGGCAGCACACGGAAGATGAAGCCTTAGAGGGGCGCAGAAGGCAGAGAAGAATGCGGGAGGCAGAGGTGGAACGATAGGCGAGTTGGCGCACTCAGGTGTGAGGTGCTTGGCGCGATCAAGCACCTCCTCTCGGAGATATCACCGTCTTCGGCTACATAGTACTCATTTGGTCGAATGGAACTCTTATGAGTACTTTCTTCTTTTATGAACACGTATCACCGCATCCTGTCGTGTCCAGGTGCCCCTCTGGGTATAGGATTCCCGTGTGAATTGGATCGAGTTCTCTTCTTCCGTTATTGGGTATATCATTTCATGGCCAGTTGTGGTATTTCTTGTTGTCATGATATTTCGCGAGCCGATATCCGATCTTATTGCAAACGTGAAAGCCATCAAGAGTCCCATTGGGGACGCTGAGTTTGGTCGTGAGGTCAAGGAGTTGGAGGAGCAGCAGCGAGAGCTCTCATCCTTGCCTCAAGAGAAACATGAACCAGACGACCCCTTCTCTCCCGCTGACCTCTATGAAGAAGTGGCCCCGATAGCGGAGCACTCTCCTTCGGCGGCGGTAGTTGAATCATGGAGGCGTATTGAGCAGGCCTTGGTAGATTTGTGCAAGGCCAAGGGGGTGGAAGTTGAAAACCCAAGGCGCACTTATGATGTATTGCGCCAGCTCGGTGAAAATAACATATTCACGTATGAGCTTTCCAGGCACCTGGACAGTTTGCGTAGGACGAGAAACAGCATCGCGCATAGCAGTGAGCAGCCCACCACCGGCGAAGCTATGGCCTATGTAGATGTTGCGAGTTCCGCCTATGCAGAAATTAACAACCTGAGTAGGGACTAAGATGATCTATTTGGAGTCGGCGTAGGGTGCGTGGAGGCGACAAGCAATGAGTGGCCAGAGTCCCAGGTCGCTGACTCATCGGCCTGGAAGCCCGAGATTGGCCGTTCGCCCGGTCTGCTCCCACGCATGTGGTGAGTTCGTGTTTGCTCTGTGCTTGCTCGGAGAGTGGGGAGCACCGAGGAACAGGGAGAAGCCGCGAGACCTGTCATTGCAGGTGCCGCGGCTTCTGTGGGTTTCGGTCGAGGTCAGCGGAACGGGCGTGGTGGAATCCGGCTTACCGGCCGACTCCCTCTCCTCCACGTCTCCTGGGTCCGCTGTCCGGGTGCTCGGCCCCGGGTCCGGGCCGGGACCGAGCGGCTCACTCAACCCACCAGGGCCCGCCAGGTGAGGGGACCGGCCTCACCGTCGACGACCAGCCGGTTGACCCGCTGGAACTCGCGGACGGCGGTGTTCACGACCGGCCCGAAGTTGCCGTCGACCACCAGTCCGGCGCTGCGCTTGTTCATCGCGCTCTGGAGCGCTCGCACGTGGGATCCGTCGCCGACACCCTGCTCGAGTTCGTACACCAGGTGGGGCCAGGTCCTCGGACCGACCTGGCCGTCGGCGACCAGGCCTTTGCCCCGTTGGAAGGCCCTGACCGCGTTCACCGAGGTCGGGCCGTAGTAGCCGTCGGCCACGAGGGACGTGCCGCGCTGGGTCACCAGGTGCTGGATGACGGTGACCGTCACCCCGTTGGCCTCGGGATCCACGCTCGGCCAGCCGCCGCCCAGCTCCACGCCCCGGTTCCGCATGAAGGGCACCGGGTTGGTGACACCGCCCAGGCGCCCGGCGTGGGTCTCGAAGTGCAGGTGGGGGCCGGTGACGTTGCCGGTGGCGCCCATGTCGGCGATCCGCTGGCCCGCGCTGACCCGCCCGTTCAGGGCGACCCGGTAGACACTCAGGTGACCGTAGTAGGTGTACACGTTGTTGCCGTGGGAGACGACGATGGCCTCGCCGGTCCGGCCGGGGAGGCCGCCTCCCCAGGACCGGCCGACCACGGTTCCGGCGGCCGCGGCGTACACGGCGGTGCCGGTGCTGTTGGTGACGTCCTGCCCGGCGTGGGTGCTGCCACCCCGGGGCGCACCGAAGTGTCCGCCGGTGGGGAAGTGGCCCAGGGCGGGGTTGCACCAGGAGGCGTTCATCGCCGACGCGGCGTGGGCGGTGCCGCCCAGGCCGGTCACTGCCGCCGCGGCACCCAGTGCGGTGCCGAACAGCATGCGGCGTGACCAGGGGGTGGGTTCACAGGCGCGGGGGTCGCAGACGGGCGCCGTGCAGGATTCGCACATCTTCTCTCCTGTGAAGGAACCTGCCGAAGACGGGGGTTCGAACGGATGGTTTCCTTCGGTCCCCTGGAGAGTAGGGTGCGCGATCCGATTCGTACAGGGGGGTTGGCGGCACTTTCGGCCGGACTCGAAGGCCTCGGGGACACATTCCTGATCGCCATGGTGATGGCCGGATCGCCTTGTGGGGCGGTAGATTGGCCCTTGCGCTCCGTACCCCGGGAAGCCCCGGAGCGCGAACGCCCGTGGGCCGACCGGGGTCGACGGCCCGACGGGCATCCGCGTTCACGGGAATGGGTGACTCTTGTTCGACTCCACCGCCTTCTGGGTGGTCCTCTTCGGCCTGCCGATCCTGGCGATCGTGGCGATCATCCTGCTCGCCACCTACCAGGCCTCAGGTGTTCAGCAGGACGGACGGGACGACGCACCCGACGACGACTCGTCCAGCGACTGACCCTCGGCGGCTTCCTCACGAGGGTGCGGTACGGCCTCGGGCACGTCCTGGACGCCCTGAACGGGGGAGAACTCCCCGGTCTCGGCGTCCAGCAGGTGCACCTTGGCGGTCTCCAGGTCGTAGTACATCCCGGACAGCGTGAGCTGCCCCGACTCCACCCGTTCGCGCACGACCGGGTACCCCATGAGGTTGCCGAGCTGCTCGATCACGTTGGCCTGGGCCAGTCGCCGCAGGGCCTCCGACGCGGGCAGTCCCGCCAGTTCACCGTGGTCCGCCCCTGCTCGGCGCAGGCTCCCCTGTCCGTTGGCCAGCCACCGGCGGATGTGCGAGGTCTCCTCCTCCACGGGCCCCTCGTGCGCTCCCTCGGCCAGGGCGCGCATCGCCCCGCAGTGTGAGTGCCCGCAGACCACGATTGAGGGCACCCGCAGAACGTTGACCGCGTACTCCACGGCCGCACCGGCGGAACCGTCTGCGCTGCCGTGCCGAGGCACCAGGTTGCCCATGTTGCGCAGGGTGAACAGGTCGCCCGGGCCGCTCGCGGTGATCAGGTTGGGTACCACGCGCGAGTCCGCGCAGGTGATGAACAGGGCCGTCGGGTTGTGGCGGTGCGAGAGGCGGCTCATCACCGCGCGCATCCGGTCCGCGGTGCTGGCGTGGTACTCGCGGGCCCCGGCGGTGAGCAGCCCCAGCGGGTTCACCGCCAGGTCGGCGCCGGAATCACGGCGCATGTCCCATGGGGCCCACCAGCGGCCCTTGGGGATGGTCTTGGCCGCCGGGGCCGACCTCTCGGAGCTGCGCGCGTACCAGTTCTCGTGGACCTCGTCGATGTCGACGCTGCCGCCGGTGCGCTCGTGGTCCACCCGCCAGGCGTGGATGGCCTCGAAGGCGGCGTGGTCCATGAAGTCGACGTGCAGGTCCAGGTCGACGCTGGACCCCTCGGGAATGGTCCGCAGCACGTGTGCCAGCCGGGGAACCCCGAGGAAGGTGAGCGATCCGTGCACGGTCACGTGCACCCGGCCCGCGCGCTCCTCGGTGACCACGGTGAGCTTGGTCAGGCGGCGCAGCGACACGATCATCGCGAGCGCGAAGCCGATGAACACCCCCTCCAGCAGCCCGATGAACACCACACCGAACAGGGTCACCAGGTAGACGCTGGCCTCGTGGTGCTTGCGCAGGTCGCGCAGGTGGGCCAGGGACACCATCTGCACGCCGATGAAGACGAGCAGCGCGGCCAGGGCGGGCATCGGGATCAGCTCGACCACGTGCGCGAAGAACGCGACGAACAGCAGGATCCACACACCGTGCAGGATCGTGGAGAGCGGGCTGCGGGCCCCGGCCCGCACGTTGGCGGTGCTGCGCACGATGACACCGGCGATGGGCAGACCGCCCAGGGCGCCGCTGACGGTGTTGGCCGCGCCCTGCCCGCACAGTTCCCGGTTGAGCTGGACCCGGCGGCCGGTGTGCAGCCGGTCCACCGCGATGGCGGCCAGCAGCGACTCCACGCTGGCGACCATGGCGACGGCCGCCACGGCCAGGGCGATGCCGTGCCACTGGCCGGCCTCGGGCAGCATCGGTCCGTTCCAGGCGTCGGCGAGGGAGCTGGGCAGGGCCACGGTCTCGACCTCCCAGCGGCCGAGGGTGGCGATGATGGTGGCGGTGCCCACCGCGACCAGCGCTGCGGGGATCATCCCCGGCCGGACCTTCCCGATGGCGGGCAGCCGGTTCCAGCCGAACATGATCGCGATGGTGATGACGCCGACCGCGACCGCGGCGGTGTGGTTGTGCGCGATCTGCTCGGGCAGGTCGGCGATGTTGGCCAGGGCCGAGCTCTGCGGAGCCCCTCCCAGGACCACGTGGAGCTGGGCGAGGGCGATGGTGACTCCGACCCCCGCGAGCATGCCGTGCACGACGGCGGGGGAGACGGCGAGGGCGGCCCGCGCGATGCGGAACGCGCCCAGTGCGAGTTGGACCAGCCCGGCCAGCAGGGTGATCAGGCAGGTGACCCGCCATCCGTAGGTCATGATCAGGTCGGCGACGATGATGGTGAGTCCGGCGGCCGGGCCGCTGACCTGCACGACCGATCCGCCGACCAGACCGGCGACGATACCGCCCACGATGGCGGCGATGATTCCGGCGATCAGCGGGGCGCCGGAGGCGACCGCGATCCCCAGGGACAGGGGGACGGCGACCAGGAAGACCACGAGGGAGGCGCCGAAGTCGGCGGCGACCCCCTTGCGATCCGTGTGGGTCCCGGGCCGTTCGGAGGTGGTCTCCGGTCGGCCGGGTGGTGCTCCCTGGGCGTCGTTGCGCATGGTTACTCCGTTCGGGTTGGACCAGGCAAGGCGAATGCGTAGGCGCACGGGGACGGCAGAGTCCGAACGGGGGGTACGTGGCTGAACGCGTCACGACGACGAGACCGCGAAGGGTGCTTCGTCAATAACTAACTGTAGTCAACGAGAATGACTGTGTGTTACGGACTGTTGTGCTGTTGGTGACCATTTTCCCGACTTCACATGTACGCGGGGACGAACCAGGACAGAAAAAACCCGAGGCGGCGGGGGTTACCCGCCACCTCGGTGGTGTGAAGTGGTGATGGCGTCCGTCGCGCCGGGACGGTCCGCGGTGACCTAGCGGAACCGACCGTCCTCGTAGCCGCCCTCGTAGTGCTCCTGGTCCGGGGCGGGGCGGCCGTAGGGCGCCTGCCCGTAGGGGCCCTGACCCTGTTGCTGTCCGGTTCCGCCATGGCCGTTGGTGCCCTCCGGGGGAGGCGGCTGCCACCCCTCCACCGGCGGGTACCCGTAGTCGGGTTCGGGCCGCTGCGGCGCGAACCCGCCCCTCATCGGGTCGTTGTAGTCCGGTCCTCCGAAGCCGCCCTGGCCGCCGTGGGGCTGCTGACCGTAGGGGTCGCCCTGCTGGGTGTGTCCCGGGAACGTGGTCGGGAGTTCACCGCGCAGCTGGTCCGCCGGGTAGGCGCCGGTCGGGTAGGCGGGCCCTCCATAGGCGGGACCACCGTGGCCGCCGACCGGGCCGCCCGGTCCGGGAGGAACCGGCCCCTGTCCGAACGGGGAGGGCTGACCCGCATGGTGACCCCCGCCCGGCACCGTCGGCTGACCCGGCTGAACCGGCTGGCCGAAGCCGCCCGAGTCGTCCTGCCCGCCCCACAGTGGGGCGTTCGAGCCGCCGGGGACACCGGGCGTGTTCTGTCCGGGCAACCCGTTCTGGCTGCCGAGTCCGCCTTGGTTGGGCATTCCGGACTGGTAGTCGCGGGAGTGCGCGCCGGTGTCGTAGGGGCTGCGCTGGTGCGTTCCGGTGTCGTACTCGGAGCGGGTGAAGGAGTCGGTGTCGTAGGTGGGGCGGTGGTGGGTTCCGGTGTCGTATTCGGGTCCGCCGAGTCCGCCTTGGTTGGGCATTCCGGACTGGTAGTCGCGGGAGTGCGCGCCGGTGTCGTAGGGGCTGCGCTGGTGCGTTCCGGTGTCGTACTCCGACCGGGAGAAGGAACCGCTGTCGTAGGACGAGCCGGGCGTGAACGAACTCGCCGCGTACCCACCGGTCAGGGGATCGGTGGAACCGGGGAGCTGGTGTCCGGGGACGGACGGGCCGCCCATCGGCTGACCCGGCGCGGGCTGCGCGCCGGTGCCGGGAGCGGAGTGGGCGCCGCTCGGCCCCCCGTGACCCGATCCAGCCCCGAAGCCGCCCAGCGAGGACAGGTCGGGGCGCTGGTGGGCCCCGGTGTCCATGCTGGACCAGATCGGTGAGCTCAGGTCGCCGCCGCTGGCCGGGGTCGGACGGAACCCGGGGTCCAGGGGGTCGGAGGAGACGGGGACCGCCCCGCCGACACCGCCACCGGGACCCGTGCCGCCGGTCAGGGGCGGGTAGTCGGAGCGGTTCGTCGAGCCGCCGTCGTACGACGAACGACCCTCACCCAGCGGACCGCCACTCGGGTTGCCGCCGCCCAGCGGTCCACCACTGAGCGGGTTGCCACCCGGGTTGCCGCCGCCGAGGGAACCGTCACCCAGTGGGTCCTGCGCGACCGGTTCACGCCGCTCCGCGGGCCGGATCGGTTCGCGGCCCTCGAAGGGGTCGCCGGTCGAGGGGGGACGCGGGCTCCAGGAACCCGTGCCCAGCGGGTCGTCGTTCAAAGAGGAGGGGGAGGGAGCCGCGGCCCGTGCTGGAGGGAGCCCCTGCGTGAGGGGCAGGCCCTGCGTGGGGGGCAGACCCTGGGACGGCGGCAGCGCCGCCGGGCCCTGTCCCAGCCCCTGCTCGGGCGGGTGCTGCTCCTGGTGGCGCGGGGCGTGCTCCGGAGGCGTGGGCGTGTTGCTCTGCCCCAGGCTGGCCAGCATCGCCAGGTCGGTGGGGCCTGTGGGGCCGCGCTCCGGCTGGGCGGGGGGCAGGGCACCCGTCCCGGCGGGCGGGGCCTGGATGATGGTGTCCTGTCGCGCCGAGACCCGGTCGTCCTCGTAGTCGTCGTAGTCGTCCGCGTAACCGTCGTCGTCACCGGGGCCGGCGCCGGGGTCGGGGGCGTCCGCGCGCCCGCCGGAGCGGGCGGGGGCCGCGTCCTCGTCGCTCAGACTCGACCAGAAGTCGTTGTCGGAGAGCCCGTCGGAGTCGTCCTCCCAGTCCACACCGCGCTGGCGCTTGCCCTTGGGACGCCGTTCCGCCCTGCCCCCGGCGTCCTGGCGCGATCTGCGGGACCTGCCCCTCGGGGCGGTCCCGTCGTCCTCGGGGTCGTCGTCCCGCTCCCGCCGGTCGCGCCGGTCGTCGCGGTCGTTGTCCTCGACGTCGTCGTACTCGTACTCGTCGTCGTAGTCGTCCTCGCGCGAGCCGATGCTGAGCGCGCGCATCCCCAGGAGGAGGAGTACGAGCACGGCGAGCACGACGATGACGGCGGTGATGATGATGACGGTGACGGTCATGGTGTACGCACTACCTTGGGGAGGTCGGCCGCGCCCGGGGAGCGCCTGGGACCGGCCTGGCGAGTACCGGTCGGGGGTGGGAGGCGGAGGCCCGGTTTCGCGTGGACCCGACGTGCCGGGGCCCAGTGGCTGTCAGGGCGCGACCGCCGGTGATCCGACGCGGTCTCGGGGCAGGGTGCCGCGGGGCGGTTGGACGGGAATCGGTCAACTGAAATGGGGTGAGGGGCACGGACCCACTGTATGCGCTGTCGCGCGCTGTGTGCAGAGGGCGACGGGTGCTTCCTCAGTTGTTCCCCGTGCCGTCGGTCGGACGGGTCCGCCCGGTTCCGGGCGAGGGGAATCGCTGATTATGACCCATTTCACTCGCTGTTGGTGAGCAGGGTACCCCGGGCCACGGCCTGGTTCGCGATGGCTTCCAGGGTCAGGTCCAGCGCCGCCCCCTCAGGCAGGTCCAGGTGCCCCTCCAGGGCGTACACGGTGAACCGAAACTCGTGCACGTCGCTCTCCTCGGGGCAGGGAGCCCCGTAGGCGGCGTCCCCGGCGGTGTTCTGCCCCTGCTTCGCGTCGCCCGGGACGGTGTTCTGCCGCAGCTCGACCAGCTGGGGGTCCAGGTCGTAGACCATCCAGAACACGACGGCGGCGCTCGGGTCGTCCACCACCAGCGCGATCGAACCCACGTCGTCGGGCAGACCCGACCAGCTCAGCGGCGGCGACACCGGCTCGCCGTCGGCCTCACACGAGTACGCGGCGGGCAGGGGCTGCCCCTCCTGCATCATCGGGCTGGTCACGTTGATGTCGGTCGGCATCTCACCGCTCAGCTCCGAGGAGACCCCGCAACCGGTCGACGCGAGCAGGGCGGCGCCCACCGCCACGGCACCCGCGCGGGTACCGGGGGAGGTTCGGGGCACACCGTGCGCGGCGGTGGTCCGGAGGGAAGGCAAGACCGGGAACAATGGGGCTCCTGCTGGACTTTCGGGCCAAAAGGCGAGACTCGAGGTACGTCGGACCGGGCGCGGGGGGACCCCGGGCCGGTCACGGAGGAACCGTGCGCACGAGCACCTCGACGGTCGGCGCGACACGGTCCTGAGCGAACCCTACTGCGATCGGCCGCGACCACGGCATTGCGGACCGTTCACGGACCGGCGTCGCGAGGGTGTCCGGGCCCGCTCGCCGCGACCCGGGCGCGACGCCCGGTCGCCCACGGGATCGGTGATGATGGGTCGGTGCGGTTCTCCATTCTGGGGCCCCTCCAGGTGCACGACACCTCCGGAGAGCCCCTCACCATCGGCGGCGCCCGCCTGCGCGCCCTCCTGACGCTCCTCCTGCTCCGCCCCGGCCAGCAGGTGTCCACCGAACAGCTCACCGACGCGATCTGGGGTGAGGACGCCCGCGTCGCCTCGGGCAACGCGCTCCAGGCCCTGGCCTCGCGCCTGCGCCGCGCCCTGGGCGGTGGCGCGCGTCTCCATGGTGACGCCTCCGGCTACCGGCTGGAGGTCGCCCCCGGCCAGGTGGACCTCCACGAGTTCGAGGAGCTCGCCAGGCACGGGCGGGAACGGCTCCTGGCTGGCCGACCCAAGGAGGCCGAGCGCGCCCTGTCGGCGGCCCTGGCCCTGTGGCGCGGACCGGCCCTGCCCGACCTCACCGCCCACGGCGTGGCCGAGGACATCGCCCTGCGCCTGTACGAGGCCCAACGCACCGCGCGCGAGGACCACCTGGAGGCCCGGCTCGGCCTCGGCCGCTTCGTGGAGGCCCTGCCCGAGGCGGAGGCGCTGGCCGCCAGGGATCCGCAGCGCGAACGCCCCGTCGAACTCCTCATGCGCGCTCTGGCGGGCAACGGACGGACCGCCGACGCGCTGGCCGCTCACGAGGCCTTCCGGGCGCGTCTGGCCGACGAACTCGGCTTGGACCCCTCCGACCACCTCCGGCGGGTCCACCTGCGGCTACTGCGCGGAGAACTCGTGCCCGACGGCTCCGCGCCGGCGCAACCGCAGCCGCCAGCGGTGGTGCGCCTGCCCCGGCCCCTGACCGGATTCGTCCCCCGCGACGCGGAGGTGCGTGCGGCGGTGGACGGCCTCTCGAACGCGCGGTTGGTCACCCTCACCGGCCCGGGTGGCTCGGGCAAGACCCGGCTGGCCGTGGAGGCCGCCGCCCACCTGGCCGAACACGCACCGGAACTCGCCTCCGGAGGTGTGTGGTTCGTCGGTCTGGCCCCGGTGCGTCAGGGCGCTGACCTACCCGACGCGCTGGCCACCGCCCTGGACCTGCGCGGGCAGGCCGTCTTCCAGACACGCGCCGCCGTGCTTGCGCTGTCCCCCCTCGAACGGGCCGTCTCCTACCTGGGGGAACGCTCAGGGCTGGTCGTGCTGGACAACTGCGAGCACGTGGTGGACGCCGCCGCCCGCCTGGTCGAGGTCCTGCTCACGCGCTGCCCTGACCTGCGCGTGCTCGTCACCTCCCGGGAACCCCTGGGAGTCGGGGGCGAGATCCTGCTGCCGGTGCCCTCGCTCGACCAACCGCCCGAGGGCGCGGAGGTGGAGGAGGTGCGGAGCTACCCGGCCGTGACCCTGTTCTCCGAACGTGCGCGGGCGGTGCTCCCCGGCTTCACCGTCGACGCCGACAACGTGGGCCACGTCGTCCGGATCATCCGCGAACTCGACGGCATGCCGCTCGCGCTGGAACTGGCTGCCGCGCGCCTGCGCGCGATGTCGCCCGCCCAGCTCGCCGACCGTCTCCGGGACCGGTTCCGCCTGCTCACCAGCGGTAGCCGCTCGGCGCTGCCCCGCCACCGCACCCTGCGGGCGGTGGTCGACTGGAGTTGGGAGCTGCTCGACGAACCCGAACGCCGCCTCCTGCGTCGCCTGGCGGTCATGCCCGGCGGCGCCACTCTGGAAGCGGTCGAACGGGTCGGCTCCGATCCGGACGGCCCGGACGGGACCGTGGCCGGGCACGACGTCTGGACGGTCCTTTTCGCCCTCGTCGACAAGTCGCTCGTGGTGGCGGAGAACCCCGAGAGAGAGGACACCCCCGCCCGCTACCGGCAGTTGGAGACCGTCCGGGCCTACGCGACCGAACGCCTCACCGCCAGCGGCGAGGAGGAGCGCGTCCGGGACACGCAGGCCCGTTACGCGCGCGACCTGTGGCGTCGGGGCGACCCCGAACTGCGCGGCCCCGGCCAGCGGCACTGGTTGGCCCGGCTCGGCGCGGAGTCCGACAACTGCGTGGCGGCCTTCCACTGGGCGGTGCGGCGCCAAGACACATCCCTGGCCCTGGACCTGGTGGAGCACTCCCAGTGGTACTGGTCCCTGGACGAGCACTGGCAGCAGACCGCCCGGTGGTCCCGTCAGGTCCTGGAGCTGGTGGGGGACTCTCCTCCTGAGGGACACGAGGTGGCCTACGCGAGCTGCCTCTTCCACCGTTCGGGGGAGATGGACGCGGGCCGTGCCACCGTCGTCGAACGCCTCGGCCGGGTCGAGGAGGTTCTGGCGGGGGCCGGGCTCCGGGCCGAGGACCACCCCGTGCTCATCCTCTGCCTGGTGTACCGATCGATGACCGACGGGTACCCGGGCGGCCGGTCCCGCGCGCGCCTCGAGGAGAGCCTCCGGGATCAGAGGGACCCCTGGGCCCGGGCGATGACGCACCTGATGCTCTCGCTCCTGGACGGGGTCCACGGCGATGCGCGCGGGGCCGTGGAACGGGCCACCACCGCGTTGGAGTCCATGCGTGAACTCGGCGACGTGTGGGGGCAGTGCAACGCGATCGTGCACCTGGTGGACGTGGTCCGCTACACCGACCTGGAACGCTGCCGCCGCCTGCTCGACTGGGGGATCGTCCTGGCGCAGGAGGGCGGGCTGGAGGGGGTCGTCGCCATGTTCCGTACCCGGCGCACCCAGATCCTGGTCGACCTCGGTGAGGTGGCGGAGGCCGAGCTGGACCTCGAGCGGCTCCTGGGGGGTTCGGCCGAGGACGAGCACCTGGTGTCCCTCCGGCTCACCCAGATCCAGTGGCTGTGCGCCGCCGGACGCACGGTCGAGGCCAGGCGCCTCCTGGAGGAGACCGAACCCTCCGTGGCCGCTCTGGGCGGCTTCGCCCTGGCCTACGTCGAACCCGCGTGGCGGGTGCAGGCCGCCGACCTCGCCTGGGCGGAGGGCCAGACGGAGCTGGCCTGGCGGGAGGTGGGCCGAGCCTGGTGGCTGGCCCGGTTCGGGCTGGGACCGTTCGGCGCCGACGTCCTGGACACCATGGCGTCCATGGTGGCGGGGGAGGAACCGGAGTGGGCCGCGCTCATGCTCGGTTACGCCGCCCAGCTGCGGGGGGTCGCCGACACCGCCACGCCCAAGGGACGACGGGTCCGCGAACGGCTGGAGGAGGATCTGGGCGCGCAGGGGTTCGCGCGTCGGCTCGCGGAGGGCGAGGGCAGCGATCGGGATGCCGCTCGGGACCGGGTGGCGCGGTGGCTCGCCCCGATCGTCCCGGACGACGTCGACCTCGGTGACTGGGCACCGTGAGCACCCGCCCGGCGGAGCCCCCAGCCGTTGGGCCGCGCCCCGGCGCGCTGGACGCCGCCTCACACGGCGGCGCCCAGCGGCCCGGGGATCAGGTGCGGCGGCGGTAGGCCCACACGGCCAGCGGGAAGAAGATCGCCGTGATCACCACGGTCCAGAACAGGGTCCAGGCCACGGGAGCGGCGGCGTCACCGCCGAGCATGAGCCCGCGCATGGCGTCCACCACGTGCGTGACCGGGTTGTTCGCCGCGATCGGAGCCAACCAGCCCGGCATGTTGTCCGGAGCGACGAACGCCGAACTGCCGAAGGTGAGCGGGAACAGCAGGATCATCCCGAACGACTGCACCGCCATCGGTGTGCGGACGAGCATGCCGACGAAGGCCGACATCCAGCACAGCGCGAATGCGAACAGCAGGATCAGGGCGCTGGCGGCCAGCACACCGAGGAACCCGCCCTCGGGGCGGAAGCCGATCGCCACGCCGACCAGCATGACCATGACGACGGTGATCGCGTACCGGACCAGGTCACCCAGGATCGCGCCGATCAGCGGGGCCGAACGCGCGATGGGCAGGGACCGGAACCGGTCGAAGATCCCCTTCTCCACGTCCTGGCTCAGGCTGAAGCCCGTGCCCATCGTGGCGAACACCACCGACTGCGCGACGATGCCGGGCATGAGGAAGTCGCGGTAGCTCTGCCAGTCGCCCATCATCGCCTGTCCGAAGACGAAGACGAACAGGGTCACGAACATCACCGGTTGGAGCATGAGCCCGAAGACCTCTTCGGGGTTGGCCCGGATCTTCAGGACACTGCGCCAGGTGAGCTGGAGCCCGTGCTGGACGGTTGTGAGAGGGGAGATGTGCGCGGGCGCCACCGGCGCGCCCTCCTGTGCCGACCTCGGCCGGGTCGTCACGGCACTCATGCTGGGGTCCCTTCGTTCGCGGGCTGACCTGCGGTCTCGTCTTCGGCGGGGTGGCCGGTCAGGGCGAGGAACACCTCGTCCAGGCTCGGCTTGCGCAGGGAGAGTTCGGCGACGGCCACGCCCTGCTCGTCCAGGCGGCGCACCGTCTCGGGCAGCACGCCCACGTCGGTGACCGCGACGCTGGCGAGCAGCCCGTCGGTCGTCACCGGTGAACTGGTGACGGCCTCGACGATCCGGGTGGCCAGCGGCAGCTGCGCGGGGTCCACGGTGCGCAGTTGCAGCACCTGGTTGCCGGCGTGGTTCTTCAGCTCCTCGGGAGTGCCCCGGCTGATCACCTTGCCGTGGTCCAGCACGATGATGTCGTCCGCGAGCTGGTCGGCCTCCTCCAGGTACTGGGTGGTGAGCAGGACGGTCACGCCGTCGGAGACGAGGTCGCGCACCACGTCCCACAGGCCGTTGCGGCTGTGCGGGTCCAGACCGGTGGTCGGCTCGTCCAGGTAGAGCAGCGCGGGGCGGCCCACGAGGCTCGCGGCCAGGTCCAGGCGGCGGCGCATGCCGCCCGAGTAGGTCTTGGCGGGGCGGTCGGCGGCGTCGGAGAGTCCGAACCGCTCCATCAGCTCCCTGGACCGGGCACTGGCACCGGCGCGCCCGAACCCGAGCAGGCGGGCGATGAGCACCAGGTTCTGGGTACCGGTCAGCTCGGCGTCGACCGCCGCGTACTGGCCGGTCAGGCCGATCTGGCGGCGTACCTCGTGTGGTTCGCGCACCACGTCGTGGCCGCCGACGGTGGCGTGTCCGGCGTCGGGCCTGAGCAGGGTGGAGAGGATGCGTACGGTCGTCGTCTTGCCGGACCCGTTGGGTCCCAGGACGCCCAGTACGGCCCCCGCCCTCGCCGTCAGGTCCACTCCGCCAAGGGCGGTCTTGCCCTTGAAGTGCTTGACCAGACCCTCCGCGCGGATGGCGTCAGTCATTGGTCCTCCGTTTCAACGTCTGTCCCCAAGTGTGCCGACCTGCACTGACAGAACGCTGACAGCATGGTTCGCCCCGCCCTGACATCATTGGTGCCCGCCGTGGTTCGGGTGGGACGTCCTAGACTCGTGCACGTGATGAACACCCCGCCCCACGACGCCATTCCCCCCTCGGGACAGTTCCCCGATCCGCCCGGACCGGCCGGGACCGCGCGGCTGCGACCCCCGTTGCGCATGGTGAGCGGGCGTGCGATCGGAGTGTGGACGCTCCGGCTGCTCTTCGGCGCTGTCTTCAACCTGGTCCTGTTGAGCCTGGTGGCCTGGGCCGCGAGCGCGGCCCCCTGGGGCTGGATCCCCGAGTGGGCCTCACACAACGCCTGGGCGCTGCCGGTCGCCTACTCGGTGTACGCCGTGGCCAAGATCGCGATCGTCCCGTCCTGGCGGTACCGGGTGCACCGCTGGGAGGTCGCCGACGACGTCATCTACACCCGTGAGGGGTGGATCAGCCGCGCCTGGCAGCTGGTCCCGGTCAACCGGCTCCAGACCGTGGACCACACCCAGGGATGGCTGGAACGGATCTTCGGTGTGGCCACACTGCAAGTGCAGACCGCCTCCTACGCCGGTTCCTCGACCATCGAGGGGCTGGACGCCGACGAGGCCCGCAGGCTCAGCGAGGAGCTGGCCGTGCGCGCCGGAACGCTGCGGGACGACGCGACCTGATGGACGAACAGCACGGACGCCACGAAGAGCACGCGCCGGACGGGCCTGACGGGCCTGACGGGCCGGGCACGCCGGACGGGCCCGGCCTGGACCCCGCCGGTTCCGACTCCGGCGCGGCCGGGGGAGCGAGCCCCTGGGTCGCCCCGGGCAGCACCCCCTCACAACCCCCGACTCCACCGGCCGGGCGCGGTTGGGCAGCCCCCGGGGCGGCTCCCCGCCACGGCTCGGAACCGTGGCCGGTGGACCGCCGACGCGGGTCCCAGTCCTGGACCGCGAATCACCCCGGGCAGGGTGCCGACCAGCCCGGGTCGCAGTCCTGGACCGGGAACCACCCCGGGCAGGGTGCCGACCAGCCCGGACCCGGATCCCACACCGGGCCGCCCGGACACGGCCCCGTCCAACAGCCGGACGCCGGTCCTCACACCGGGTCCGTTCCCGGACCCGTCCCGGGACCGAACCCCTGGACCGGCCGTGACCCGGGACCCGGGCAGGGGCCGGGCGCCGCCCCGGGGGCCTGGTCAGGCCAGGGACCCGCACCCTGGCAGGGCGGTGAGCCGGTCAACCGCCCCGGCGACGCGGGCTGGGGCACGGGCGGTCCGGATCCCGGCCAGGGCCCGCGGCCCGCGCCCTGGAACCAGCCGTACCACCAGAACCCGCCGCAGCAGCAGCCCCCGCAGCCGCAACAGCCTCAGCCGCAGGGCGGTGGACCGTACCCCTGGCACCCCGTGCCTCCGGGGCAGGTCACTGGCGGAGGGACTCCCGGTGGCGAGACCTCCCGTTCCTGGTGGGGAGAGGCGCAGCCGCCCCCTCCTTCGACGGGGTTCGGGGCGGAGCGCGCGCAGAGGCTCAGTCCGCGCACCATGGTGGTCGGGCCGATCAACCAGCTCAGGAGCCTCCTCCTTCCGGTCCTCGTCGGGCTGGTGCTCGGGGGCTTCAACCCCTGGCTGCTGGCCGCCGCGGGGATGGGCGTCGTCGTGCTCCTCGTCGGCGGGTTCGTCACCTGGCAGACCTTCCGCTACGAGGTGGGTGCGGACCGGGTCGAGATCAGCAGGGGCCTGATCCGGCGGTCACGGCGCACGATCCCCCTGGAACGGGTGCGGGGGGTGGACGTCACCAGCTCCCTGCTCCACCGCCTGCTGGGTGTGGCCGTGGTCCGGATCGAGGCGGCCGCCGGTTCGGCTGCCGGGACCGAGGACGGCAAGCTCGACGCGGTCTCCGCCGAGGAGGCCGAGCGGCTGCGCCGGGTCCTGCTGCACCGCAGGGCCGTGCTCACCGAACAGGGGAGCGGCCAGGAGCCGGCCGTGCCGGGTGAGTCCGGTGGTGGCGGGGGAGCCCCCCTCACCGACGGTTCCGCGACCACGGGTGCGCCCTCGGGAGACCAGGCCCCGGACGACACCGTCACGCACTTCACCATGCCCCGGAGGTGGTACCTGTACGGGGCGCTCAGCCTGGGCTACCTGCTGACGCCGTTCGTGGTGTTGGCGACCCTGTTCGGCATGGTGCAGCAGTCGGCCGGGCAGATGGTGACCGACTTCTTCATCGACTGGGTGACCACGGCGGACCGTGCCTTCCTCGTGTTGTTCGGGGCGGTGTTCGCGGGTGTCCTGGTGTTGCTGATGCCGGTGTTCGCGGTGGTCTCCTACGCCATCACCCACTGGGGCTTCTCCCTGAGGGATCGGGACGGGTCGCTGGTCGCCGAGCGAGGCCTGTTCACCCGGCGCAGCGTCACTCTGGAGAAACGGCGCATCAGGGGGTACGAGCTGCAGGACAACCCCCTCGAACGCACCCGCGGAGTGGTGGGGCTGCGCGCCATCGTCACCGGCCTGGGCGACGCCGCGACGCGCGCCGTGCTCCTGCCGGTCGGCCCGAGGTCGACGGTGGAGCCGGTGGTGGACCGGGCGCTGACCCTGTTCCGGGGACGACTGGTCCGCCACCCCCGCGCCGCGTTGTTCCGGCGTCTGACCCGCGCTGTCCTGCCGTTCGCGGCCGTTGCCGTGGTGGCCGTGTACTTCGACGTCACCTGGCTGGCCGTGGGCGCCGGGGCCCTGGCCCTGCTGGGCGTGCCCCTCGGGATCGACCGCTACCGCTCACTGGGGCACGGCTACGACGGCGAACGGGTGAGCGTGCGGTCGGGTTCGCTGTCCCGTTCGCAGGCCACGGTGGAGCGGTCGGCGGTGATCGGGTGGACCTGGACCCAGACGCTCTTCCAGCGCCGCTCCGCGCTGGCCAACCTCCAGGTCACCGTGGGCGCGGGCACGGGAGGCTACACCGCGCAGGACGCCGCGCTCGACGAGTCCGTGGCCTTCGCCGCGCGGATCACCCCGGAGATGGTGCGGCCCTTCCTGGCCACGGAGGAGCACCTGCCCGGTGACGCCGGGGCCGGGGAGGCACGCCGGGTCTGAGGCGTCTGACCAGTGGGAACACAGCAGTGAGGGGCGGTCGCACGATGGCGACCGCCCCTCACCGCTGTTCGCCCCGGCCCCCGGAACCACTGGTCCCCGGGGCCGGGCTGGCTCACTCGCTCTTCTTCGAGCCGAACATGATCTCGTCCCACGAGGGCACCGAGGCCCGGCGCCCCCGTCCCTTGCGCTTGGCCGCTCCGCCCGCCGGGGAACCCGTCGCTGCCGTCGGGACGGCCGGGGCCGGGGCCGGGGGCGCCTGGTCGGCGGCGCGGCGCGGCGTGCCCTTGTCGTTGAGGTCGATGCTGGCCCGGCGGCGGCGCGGACGCTGCTGCGGGTCCTCGGCGGCCGCAGTCTCGGCCGGTTCCACGTGGGGCGCGGGCGCCGGTGCGGGCCGGGTGTCGAGCCAGTCCGGTGCCGAGGGCGGCTCCGGAGGCTGACGGTACTCGTGGGGCTGGACCTCGTGCCTGAGCGGTTCGGGGCGCGCCGGGGCCTCGTGGGCGGCGGCGCTCTCCTCGAAGACCGTTCTACGGGGCTCGGGGCGCTGTGGTTCGTACCGCTGGGGCTCGTGGCGCGCGGGCGGAGAGTCGACGGGCTCGGCGTACCGCCGCGGGGCAGCCGGGTCCGGTCGCTGCGCGGCGTGCCTCGGGGCCTCGGGCCGGGGCGCGGCCGGCGGCATCTCGTTCCGCTGGCCCGCGAACCTGTCGCCGGGCGCCTCGAAGGCGCGCCGGGGTTCGGGCTCCTGACGCGGGGGCGCCTGACGGCGGCGCTCCTCGCGGATCGGAACCCCGAACTGATCGGTGCCGGACGGATGGGACACGGGGCGCAGGGGTTCGTCCAACGGCGTGTCCTGCGCGGGTGACAGGCGGCGCGGGGCGACGTGGTCGGGGCGTCGCTCCGCGGCGGACTGCGCGTCCAGGCGGGGCAGGTCGGTGGGTTCGCCGCGTCGCGGTGAGAAGGGTGTGACGTTGGTCCCGGGGGCCGGTACGGCGTCCAGGGGCTCGTTGGAGGAGAACCGGGCGGCCTCCTCGTCGGCGGGTGTCACGCTGTTGTGTCTGGGCTCGTACAGCCAGTGGGCGACCCGTTCGTCGCCGCCGTGCAGGAAGACCAGCTTGAGCTGCCAGGAGCGGTCCTCGCGCTTCCACGAGTCCCACTCGGCGTCGCCGGTCTCCAACTGGTGGGCGCCGATCCGCTTGCTGACCACCTCCTCCAGGGAGGGGCCGGGTCCGGTCTCACCGTGTGAACGCACGGTGGCCCGCTGGGCCTGCTGGGCGATGTACCCGCGCTCCTGGAGGACGGGTCCCTCGAACCAGCGCACCCGTTCGATGGGTATCCCGGAGATCTCGGAGATGGCCTCCGCGGTCTCGCCGGACCGGATGCGGGCCTGGATTTCCTTGGGGCGCAACGGATTCTCCACTTCGATCTCGTACTGGCCGAGCCGGGAGAACTGGCCGCGTACCGCGGCACGGAGGCGGTCGTCGACGGGCAGCATGAAGCGGGTGCCACGACCGGTGCTCGAGAGCACCAGGTAGGTGCCGTCCTCGCTCACGGCCACGAGGCGAAGCTCGTGCATCGCCCTCCCTTTCGCGTCCCGTCGAGGGTCGATCCGGTGGACCTTCCCCCGCGTTCTCCAAGTCTGGTCGGCCGACAACGGTTCGGCCAGTACCGCGCCCGGCATGTCCGAACTGTGCCCGCCTCCCGGCCCGTGGTGGACACCACGGTGGGAGCCGCCCCGGGGCCGGGGCTCTTATGGTCACTTCCGGTGCCAATCTTGACACGGTGAACCTTCCGTGACCGGGAGCGATCGTGGGGGAATGTCGCGGATCCCGCACGAAGGCTCCGCCGTGATGGTATCTCGGGCGCCTCGAATCCCCCCAGGCCCGGGGAAAACTCCGATCTCGGCCGAGTCCGAACATGACGCACCCCCTGGTTCGCAACTCGACACGCCGTTGGATGCCACACAGTGATCATTCCAATTTCATGGCGTTATCAGCGGCCAGTCGCCCGTAAGGTGAAGTTTCCACTTATGGGCTGTTTGCGAAGTTTGGGGTGCGCGGGTGTGTCCGTCCCCGCCACACACCCATCCCACGAACCAGGTGCCCCGCCGCGCTGACCGCGGCCGACAGAGGGGGGAGGGCGCGATGCCAAGACCCGATCACGAGGACGAGTCCGAGGCGCGAGGGGAGGACCCGGAGGAGCGCGGCAGGAGGAAACGCATCGACCTGAGCGTGGCCCAGGTCGCCGGAGCCGGGGTCGCGACGCTGACCGCCGCCACCGCCGCCTCCTACCTCAACGTCTACGGAACCGTCATCGGCACCGGCGTCATGGCCGTGCTCAGCACCAGCGCGGCGCCGATCATCCAGCACTGGATCACCCGTAGCGGCGAGCAGGCCAAGGGCCTGGCGGAGAAGAAGGCCGCCCAGCACACCGTGGCGCGCTCCCTCGTGGACACCGACGCCGAGGCACGCACCGACGAACAGCTGTCGGGGTCCGAGACGGCCGAGTCCGGTCAGGCCGGTATCGGTCAGACCGGGTTCGGGACCACGGGCGCGGCTCCCGGCACGACCGGTGTCGCGGACACCGGCTTCCCCGGGGCGTTCGACTTCCCCGAGGACGACGACGCCACCCGCACGATGGCCATGCCCACGGTCGGGCGCGACCTTCCGGGCCAGACCATCGCGCACGGCTTCGGAAACCCCGAGGACCCCACCCTGCTCAGCGGCCCCACCGAGGTGGACGCCACCGAGTTGATCCCCTCGGTGGGCGGCCGCACCGGTCGCCTCGCTGCTGCGGCCGACGACGAGGGCGCGGACGATGAGTCCGGCGCGGACCGCCCCAAGCGCGGTTGGCGCGCGGTGGCCATCTCCGCGGCCGCGGTGTTCACCCTGGTCATGCTGGTGATCCTGACCTTCGAGCTGATGACCGGGCGCTCGCTGACCGCATGGACCCAGGGGCAGGATGAGCCCACCTCGCCCTCGCTGTTCGGCGGCCACTCCGCTCCGGCGCAGGTTGAGGAGGACACGTCCGAGACGCCCGAGACCGACGGCGGGGACCAGCCCACCGATGAGGGCGACACCGGGACCCAGCTGCCGGAGACCGAGCAGCCGGTCGGTCCCGAGACCGACACGCCCCCGGTCGAGACCGAGCCCGAGGCGCCCGGCGGTGGACAGACCGACCCGACCGGTCCCCCCGTGGACGGGGGAGAGCCGGAGGAACCGGGCGGTGGAGAGGCCCCCGACCCCGGGTCGCGGCCCCAGCCCGAGGGCGAACCGGCCCCCGAGCCCGCCACGACCCCGGTCGGTTAGGCCGCCCGCCTCAACCGGCGACCGGCCTCACCCGAACACCTTGTCGAGGTAGGCGTTGCCGAAGCGGCGGTGCGGGTCCACCCGGTCTCGCACCGCCAGCGCCTCACCCAGGCGGGGGTGGACGGCCTCCAGGTAGGCGCGGTCGCGGGTGTGCATCTTGCCCCAGTGCGGACGGCCGCCCACGGAGGTGAACACCGCCTCCATGTCGGCGAAGTACCTCTCGTAGGGCGTCCCCTGGTACATGTGCACCGCCACGTAGGCGGTCTCGCGCTCGTACGCCGTGGACAGCCACACGTCGTCGGCCGGGGCGAACCGCACCTCCACCGGGAAGCTGACACGGTGGTCGCCCCGGTCCACGATGGACCTGGCCTCCCGGAGCACGTCCACCAGGTGCTCCGCAGGGATCGCGTACTCCATCTCCACGAAGCGCACGTCGCGCACCGAGGCGAAGACTCTGTGCGAGACGTCCGTGTAGCTGCGCGCGGACAGGGCGCGCGAGCTGATCTGGTTCACCGTGCGAACGGCCGAAGGGAAGCGGCGGCACACCCGGTTGATCCGGTCGAAGACGGTGTTGGACAGGAAGTCGTCGTCCAGCCAGCCCCTGAAGGCCGACAGCGGCTCGGCCGGGCCCTCGGAGACGTTGTTGCGCTTGGTGTTGGTGTTCCCGGTGTGCGGGAACCAGAAGAACTCGAAGTGGTCGTTCTTCGTGCGCAGCTCGGGGAGCCGTTCCAGCACCTCGTCCAGGGGCATGGGTTCCTCCTGGGCGTGCAGCAGGAAGGCGGGCACCACCGCGAAGGTCAGCGCCGTCAGCACGCCGAACGCGCCCAGCCCCACCCTGGCCGCGTGGAACAGTTCGGGGTCGCGGTCGGCCGAGCACTCGACCACGGAGCCGTCGGCGAGCACCATCTCCAGCCCCACGACCTGACTGGCCAGGCCGCCCGCGTCCCGTCCCGTGCCGTGGGTGCCGGTCTGCACGGCTCCGGCGACGGTCTGCACCGCGATATCGCCCATGTTGGCCAGTGCCACACCCTCGGCGGCGAGGGCGTCGTTGAAGTCGCACAGGGGCATCCCCGCCTCGACGGTGGCGGTCCCGGCCCCGACGTCGATCGATCGGACGCGGGTCAGGGAGTGGGGGGCCAGGAGCAGGCCGTCGGTGACGGCCACGTCCGTGAAGGAGTGCCCGGTGCCGACCATGCGGACACGCAGGCCCTCCGCCGTCGCTGACGTGACGGCGGAGACGACGTCTTCGGTGCTGTTGGGGGTCGCCGTTCGGCGCGGGCGGGCCTGGTGGGTGTCGGCCCAGGTGTGCCACAACACATCAGTCATGCGGCGACATTACCCATCGGTCACTTGCGTGACCAGACCAGGAGTGTCCCTGGTCACGGAAGGTACGAAAGTCCCGTCACTCGGGCCGGGCCGGATCGAGGAGGTCGCGCAAAGCTGGTTTCATGAGGTGCATGAGGCCTTACGACGCGTTTCTGCTGATCTCCTTCGGTGGCCCGGAGGGCGAGGACGAGGTCATCCCGTTCCTGGAGAACGTCACCCGCGGGCGCAACATCCCCCGCGAACGGTTGGCGGAGGTCGGTGAGCACTACTTCCTGTTCGGTGGAGTGAGCCCGATCAACCAGCAGTGCCGGGACCTGCTCGCCGCGGTCACCACCGACTTCGAGACCAACGGCATCGACCTGCCGATCTACTGGGGCAACCGGTTCTGGGAGCCGATGCTCACCGACACCCTCGAGCGGATGCGCGAGGACGGCGTGCGCCGTGTGCTGGCGATGCCCACCTCCGCCTACTGCAACTGGTCGAGTCGGACCGCCTACCACGAGGACATCGAGCGCGCCCTCGCCGCGCTCGGTGAGGACGCCCCCGAGGTCGACCTGATCCGCCCCTTCTACGACCACCCCGGCTTCGTCGAGCCCCTGGCGCAGTACACCCAGGAGTGTCTGGAGCGGCTCCCCGACGACCAGCGGGAGGGGGTGCGTCTCCTGTTCTCCGCGCATTCCATCCCCACCGCGATGGCCGAGGCCAGCGGAGGCCCGGAGCAGGGCTACGGCGAGGCGGGAGCCTACGGTGCTCAGCTCGCCGAGGTCGCCCGCCTGGTGGTGGAGCGCCTGGACCGCGACTACCCTTATGAGCTCGTCTACCAGAGCCGCAGCGGCCCGCCCAGCCAGCCCTGGCTGGAGCCGGACGTCAACGACCGCATGGAGGAGCTGGCCACCGAGGGGGTCCCCGCCGTGGTGGTGGTTCCGCACGGGTTCGTCTCCGACCACATGGAGGTGAAGTTCGACCTCGACGTGGAGGCCCGCGAGACCGCCGAGAAGCTGGGGATCGGCTACGAGCGGGCGCTCAGCCCCGGCACGCACCCCGCGTTCGTGTCGATGGTGACCGAGCTGGTGCGTGAGTACACCGGCCGGACCGACGAGCGACGGCTGGCCGCCCTGCCGCGCTGCGCCGAGGCCGGCGGTCAGTGCTGCAAGCAGCGCTGACCACCGCTGCCCTGTGGCCGGGGCCCGGTGGCCGCCGTACCGGCACCGGACGCCCCGGTACGCGACCGGGATCAGGTTCCGAGCGCGAGGTAGTCCGTGGTCCGGACGATCTCCTCGCGCTCGGCGAACGACGCGAGTGAGTCCGCGACGGCCGAGCTGTCACCGTCGCGGACGATCGCCGCCAGCACGTCCTCGCAGGCCCTGATCACGGCCCTCTGGAGATCGGAGGGGATGATGACGAGGCGGTACCCCAGCTCGGCCAGGCGTTCCCTGGGCACGACCGGGGTCTTCCCCCCGTGGAACATGTTGATCAGCTTGGGCTCGGGGACCTCCCGGGCGATCAGCTCGATCTGCTCCACGCTCTCCGGCGCCTCGACGAAGATGACGTCCGCACCGGCGTCCAGGTAGGCGCGCGCACGCTCCAGCGCGGAGTCCACCCCCTCCGACGCGATCGCGTCCGTGCGGGCGATCACGACCAGGTCCGGATCGGTCCGCGCGTCCAGCACCGCGCGGAGCTTGCCCACCATCTCGACGGTGGGGACCAGGGACTTGTCGTCCAGGTGGCCGCAGCGTTTGGGGAAGGTCTGGTCCTCCAGGTGCAGCCCGGCCACGCCCGCACGCTCGAACAGGCCCACCGTACGGACCGCGTTCACGGCGTTGCCGAACCCGGTGTCGGCGTCGGCGATGACCGGCAGCGACGTCACCGCCGTGATCTGGGCCAGGCGGTCGGCGACCTCCGTCACCCCCAGCAGACCGATGTCCGGCACTCCGTGGCCGCGGGCGATCGCCCCACCGCTGGCGTAGACCAGTTCGGCCCCGCTCCGCTCGGCCAGCCGGGCGGTCAGCCCGTCGAACACCCCCGGAGCGACGTGGGTTCCGCCCCCGTCGACCATCCCGCGCAGACGTGTGGTCGCCCTCATGCCCGGGCCCCTCTCCTCGTGTCCAGGGCGGCGCAATCGCTGTGCACGCCCTGGATACCGCTTGTATACAATTCGGTCAGAGCTTGGCCCGCCAGGGTGGACGATGTCAAGCGGCGCGGTCGAACGCCGCCGGACCCCTCCGGCGCGGACCCGGGAGGAGCACGGAGTGGGACAGGGCGATCTGGTGTACGAGCGGCTGCGCGAGGAGATCGTGGAGTGGGAGCTGGCCCCGGGCACGCACCTGAACGAGACCCGGCTCGCCGAGCGCCTGGGTGTGTCCAGGACACCCCTGCGTGAGGCGCTGCACCGGCTCACCCGGGACGGCCTTGTGCGGATCAGTCCGGGCCGGGGCGCCTTCGTCACCGAGATCGCGCTCCGGGACGTCGTGCACCAGTTCCAGATGCGCGAGGCGCTGGAGACCTACGCGGTCCGGCTGTGCGCCCGCGCCGAGCAGCGCACCGTGTTCTCCGACCTGGAACGGGAGTTCCTGGGATGGCGGGCCCGGTTCGAGGACGGCACCGGGGGTGACGACTCGGGCTACTATGCCCTGACCGAGCGGCTGGACACCGAGGTCTCCGAAGGGGCGGCCAACCCCTACCTGGCCGAATCCCTCACCTTCGTCCGCCAGCACCTGCGGAGGCTGCGCAGGATCGCCCGCCGCACCCCGGACCGCATGGCGCTCAGCGCCCGCGAGCACGCCCTGATCTGCGCCGCCGTGGGCGAGGGCGCCGAGGACGAGGCGGCGCGCGCGGCGTCGGCCCACGTGAACAACAGCCTGCGCCACATCCTGGGCGTCATGGGCGGGGGAGCGGCGCCGACCTCCTGAGAAACCGGCTCCCCACACGCCCCCGTGTCAACAATGTTGACCACCTCTGAGGTGGGGTGATTCAGCTCACTGGGAGAGCGATAGGGTCGGCCAGGACCACAAGTCGACCTTTTCGGGAGTAACTGTCTTGGTTCGTTCCTGGTATGAACTTCCAGAATACGTCCGCCTGCGCCGCGTCAACGGGCTCCGCCTGTCCCCGGACGGCACTCGACTCGTCGCCCCCGTGAGCGACATCGCCCCTGACGCCAAGTCCTTCCGCAGCGCACTGTGGGAGATCGACGTGGCCCCGGAGTCCGAGGGCGGGGGCGCCCCCAGACGCCTCACCCGATCCACCAAGGGCGAGTCCAACGTCGAGTTCCTTCCCGACGGATCGGTGCTCTTCACCACGGGCCGGGTCGACCCCGAGGCCAAGGCCGAGGACAAGCCGAAGTCCGCCCTCTGGCTGCTGCCCGCCAACGGTGGCGAGGCCCGCCAGGTCGCCTCCCGGCCCGGCGGGGTCGGCGCCTTCGCGGTCGCCCGCGACTCCGGGCTGGTCGCCTTCACCAGCAACCTCCTGCCCCGCTCCGAGGACGCCGACGCCGACACCGAGGCGAGGAAGGCCCGGGACGAGGCCGGAGTGACCGCGATCCTCCACGAGGCGCTCCCGGTCCGCTCCTGGGACAGCGACATCGGCCCCGACCACCCCCGCGTGTTCACGGCCACCCCGCCCGAGGACGACGAGGCCCGCCTGGGTGAGCCCCGCGACCTCACCTCCGACGCGGGTCTGTCCCTGCTCGGCTCCGCCCCCGAGCTGACTCCGGACGGCTCCACCCTGCTCATCGGCTGGGCCGTGCCCACCTCCGGCGGCTCCCGCCGCGACGAGGTCGTCGCGATCGACACCGACTCCGGTGCACGCCGCACCGTCGTGGGTGGCCCCGACGCCGACCACGAGTTCGGCGGACCCCTGGTCTCCCCGGACGGCACCAGGGTCCTGACGCAGGCGACCACCGAGGGCAGCTATCACGGCGAGCCCCGCGACGCCACGCTGTGGATCACCGACCTGGCCACCGGCGAGGGCCGCGACCTGCTGCCCGAGCACGAGCTGTGGCCCCGGGACTACGCGTGGTCGGCCGACTCCGGCTCGGTCTTCCTCATCGCGGACCAGAACGGCCGCCGCCCGGTCTTCCGCCTGGACGTGGCCACCGGCGAGCTGACCCGGATCACCGGCGACCACGGTGCCTACAGCGCCCTGAACCCGTCTCCGGACGGCCGCCACGTCTTCGCCCTGCGCGACGCCTGGGACGCCCCGCCCGCGCCGGTCCGCCTGGACGTCGACGCCACCGACGGCCAGCCCACGTACCTGCGCACCCCCGGCTCCGAGCTGACCATGCCGGGCACCCTCACCGAGATCGAGACCACCGCAGACGACGGCACCCGCATCCGCTCCTGGCTGGTGCTGCCCGAGGAGGCCTCCGCCGAGTCGCCCGCCCCGCTCATGCTCTGGGTGCACGGCGGCCCCTACATGAGCTTCAACGGCTGGACCTGGCGTTGGAACCCGTGGATCCTCGCGGCTCGGGGCTACGCGGTCCTGCTCCCGGACCCGGCCCTGTCCACCGGGTACGGCCAGGACATGCTGCGTCGCGCGTGGGGCCAGTGGGGTCCGCGCACGCACGCCGACGTCATGGCCATCACCGACGCCGCCGAGGCCCGCGAGGACATCGACGCCGAGCACACCGCCATGATGGGCGGCTCGTTCGGCGGGTACATGGCCAACTGGATCGCCGGGCACACCGACCGGTTCAAGGCGATCGTCTCCCACGCCTCCCTGTGGCAGCTGGACGGGTTCAGCGGCACCACGGACTACCCGCCGGTCTGGGAGAGCGAGTTCGGCACGCCCCTGGCCCAGCCGGAGCGCTACCAGCTCAACTCGCCCCACCTGCACGCGGACAAGATTCGCACGCCGATGCTGGTCATCCACGGTGACAAGGACTACCGGGTGCCGATCGGCGAGGGTCTGCGCCTGTGGCGCGACCTCCTCCTGCACGAGGTCGACGCCAAGTTCCTGTACTTCCCGGACGAGAACCACTGGATCCTCTCCCCGGGCAACGCACAGGTCTGGTACGAGACGATCTTCGCCTTCCTGGATCACCACGTCCACGGCAAGGAGTGGATCAGGCCCGAGCTGCTCTAGTGGCTCCGCCCCACCCGCGGGCGCCTTGGGAGGGCCTCGGCACCGCACTGGTCCCCGACAGTTGGACCGGCTGAGTGGAAACCCAAGCCGCAAGGGCCTGGGCCCGGTAGTGAACCGGGCTCAGGCCCTTGAACGTTGAATGCCCCCGCTCGGTGTCGAACCAGACGATGTGGTCGTCGATCACTCGTCGCTCCGGAGCGGTCCGGTTCCCCGGGCGTCGGCTGGGGGCGCCGCATAGAGTGCGGTGGCGGACGCTCCGGGCGCGACGGACCCGGAGACCACGAGCGGAAGGGCACCCGTGACCACCATCCAGTCCCCCCACGATCCGGAGAAGCTGCGGGACCTGGCCGTCGCTGTGGCGGCCGAGGCCGGCGAGTTCGCGGCCAAGGGGCAGGAGGGCATCACCGTCCTGGACACCAAGTCCAGCCCCACCGACGTCGTCACCGAGATGGACCGCGCGACCGAGGACCTGATCCGGGACCGGTTGCTCGCGGCACGACCGCGCGACGCGGTCCTCGGTGAGGAGGGCGGCGGGGTCGAGGGATCCAGCGGCGTGCGATGGGTCGTCGACCCCATCGACGGCACCGTCAACTACCTGTACGGAAGCCCTGACTGGGGCGTGGCCGTCGGCGCGGAGGTCGACGGCGTGATCGTGGCCGCCGCCGTCCACATCCCCGCGCACGGGCGGATGTTCGAGGCCGTCCTGGGTGGCGGGTCCCGGCTCGACGGCCGCGTGCTCCGCGCACCCGAGGCGGTACCGCTGGACCGGGCCCTGGTCGCCACCGGTTTCGGGTACCTCCCCGAACGCCGCCTCCAGCAGGCGAAGGTGCTCACCGGGGTGATCCCGCACATCCGTGACATCCGCAGGGTCGGCTCCGCGGCGGTCGACATCACCGGCCTGGCCACAGGTCGCTACAACGCCTACTACGAGCGCGGACTCCACCTGTGGGACTGGGCCGCTCCCGGGCTGATCGCCAGCGAGGCCGGTCTGCGCGTGGGCGGACCGCAGGCGGGGCCGCCCAGCAACGACCTGGTGATCGTCGCCCGCTCCGGACTCTACGAGGACCTCGAGGCGCTCCTGGCGCCGCTCGGCGCCGACACCGACGGCTGACGCGGACACGAGGGCGCCCCGGGTGCCGGTGGCACCCGGGGCGCGGGGGAGACGGGGTCGCGGCCCCTCACGAGGAGGTGGCGCGCCCCGCCCCGACGTAGCCTGCCCCTGAGCCCCAGGAGGCGGGGGCGGCGTCCGCCGCTCCGGTCAGGAGTGGGCGTCGACGCCGTTGCGGGCCGCGATGCGGTAGAGATCCTCCAGCTCTGACGCATGGGTGTCGGCGAGGAACTCGTCCCCGGCGTCCCTCGCCGATTCGATCGACCGGTAGGTCTCATGGATACGGACCTTGATCTCCGCCATGAACTCGCCCATTGCACCTCTTCCAGGGGTAGGCACCGGGGCATGGTGGTGCCCCGGCGCAATCCGTATGCGCACGCCTGCGCGTGCGCACGAATCGAAGACGTCACGACCCTGTGACATGCGTGCCCGTCGCGGTCCGGGTGGGTTCCCGGTGTCCACGCGTGCGTCTCCTACCTGTACCGCACTGTGATCCGGGTCAAACTCCCACCCCCCGCGTGTGACGGTTCCGTGATTCCCCGGCGGGGGAGGGGTCGCTTCCGTAGGATGGAAAGATGCGCCTCAGCGGGACGCCGGGGCCCAGCCGTGCACGGGCGCGTGAACACGGGCCAAGCGTCGGTAAAGAGTGTCGCAAGACACATTTTCCGAACAGGGCTTGTGCTTACTTGTTTCTTATTCTTGATCTGTCAGATTTGAGATGTGCGGGGTTGAGCCGTCGCCGACGGTTGGGGGATTCGCCGGCGGCGGCCACCCCGTGCACAGGGGGAGCCGCAAGGCTCCCGGCCCAGCGCCCGTGCCACACGGGGGCGAGGGGAACGAGGAAACCCACGGGTTTACCGTCTCCTTACCTCCACTGTGGGAGAACGGTTGACGCGGCCGGGACCAAGAACGCCGCTGCCGGTGTGTTGGGGGATGCGCCGGCAGCGGCCCCCTTTTTGTTTCCAGACACCGACGCTCCAGAAGGACAACCTTGCGCGTACTCGTGGTCGAAGACGAACGGGTCCTGGCCGACGCCGTGGCGGTCGGGCTGCGAAGGGAGTCCATGGCGGTCGACGTCGTCTACGACGGCGACACCGCGCTGGAGTACACCTCGGTCAACGACTACGACGTCGTCGTCCTGGACCGCGACCTGCCCGGCACGCACGGGGACGACGTCGCCCGCTCCCTGGTCAACGAGAGCTACAACGGCCGCATCCTGATGCTCACCGCCTCCGACGGTGTCGAGGACAAGGTCGAGGGACTCACCCTGGGAGCCGACGACTACCTGGCCAAGCCCTTCGCCTTCGCCGAGCTCATCGCCCGCGTGCACGCCCTGGGACGGCGCTCCGCGCCCCCGCTGCCGCCGGTGCTGGAGCGGGGCGGCATCACCCTGGACCCCGCCAACCACCAGGTGCGCCGGGACGACCGCGAGGTCTCGCTCACGCCCAAGGAGTTCGCCGTCCTCCAGGTACTCATGCGCGCCCAGGGGACCGTGGTGAGCGCCGAGGGGCTGCTGGAGAAGGCCTGGGACGAGAACGCCGACCCCTTCACCAACGTCGTCAGGGTCACTGTCATGACCCTGCGCAAGAAACTCGGTGACCCACCGGTCATCCAGACCGTTCCGGGGGCGGGGTACCGGTTGTGAGACCGGGGGAGCGCCCGGAACCGGGGCAGGTCGAACCCACGCGCCCCGGGGACACCGGGACCTGGCGCAGCCTGAACTCCGTCGCCCCGAGCGGCGACGGGGCCGAACGCTCCTCCGCGCACGCGACAGTCCACGCCACGGTCCACCGCTTCACCGACAACCTCAGCCTGCGTGCCCGCCTCACGCTCATCTACGGGATGCTGTTCTTCGCCGCGGGCTCCCTGCTGGTCCTGGTCAACTACCTGGTCGTCGCGGTCCTGCTCAACGCGCTCCTCGCCGAGGAGAGCCCGGCCGAGCTGATCGAGAACAGCCACTACATCGAGCAGGTCCTCACCCACGTCACCCGGTTCTCCCTGCTCGCCCTGTTCCTCGTGGGCCTGCTCGCGGTGGCCCTGGGATACGCCGTGGCGGGCCGCGCGCTGTCGCCCCTGCAGAAGATCACCCGTATCGCCCGAAGGCTCTCCGAGCGCTCCCTGCACGAGCGCATCGCCCTGTCCGGGCCCGACGACGAGATCCGTGAGCTCGCCGACACCTTCGACGGCATGCTCGAACGCCTCGACCGTGCCTTCGACGGGCAGCGGCGCTTCGTCGCCAACGCCTCCCACGAGCTGCGTACGCCCCTGGCGATCAACCGCACCCTCCTGGAGGTGGCCCTGAGCGCTCCGGACGTCTCACCGGACCTCAAGACCGTCGGACAGACCCTCCTGGAGACCAACGCCCGCCACGAACGCCTCATCGACGGCCTGCTGTTCCTCGCCAAGAGCGACCGCGAGCTGGAGTCCAAGGCCAGGGTCGACCTGAGCGAGGTCGCCGGAACGGTCCTGAGTCAGCTCTCCGGCGACATCGACAAGTCCGGGCTCTCGCTTCGCCAGGACCTGCGCCCGGCCCCCGTGGTCGGCGACCCCGTGCTCCTGGAACGCCTCGTGGCCAACCTGGTCGAGAACGCCCTCAAGTACAACGTCGACGAAGGCGAGATCACCGTCCGGAGCGGCATGTACGAGGGGATGCCCGCCGTCCAGGTGGAGAACTCGGGCAAGGTCATCCCCGCCTACGAGATCGAGGGCCTGTTCGAACCCTTCCGGCGCGGTTCCGGCGACCGCGTGGGCTCCGGGCGCAGCGCCGGTCTGGGTCTGTCCATCGTGCGATCCGTGGTGCGCGCCCACGCTGGCGTGGTGACCGCGTGGCCGCGCGCGGGCGGCGGTCTGGTCGTCACGGTGTGCCTGCCCGTGCCTTCGGGCAACGCGACGGAGAACGCCGAACGCCGATAGAGGTGGGGGCCGAGCTGCGTACCGCCCAGCTTCGTGGTATCTATACGTGTCCGAAGACACGCCCACCCCTGTCACGAGTGTCGACCTGCGGTGGGTATGCTTCCCCGGGCGTGGACACGGAGGGAATCCCTCCTGACGTGGGCATGTCTGGGTTTTCGCCCGTACTCGGGGGAGTGCTCCAGGCTGGTCCGGCATGTGGGCGCAAGCGTGTGTTCGGGTCTACGAGACACCTGGTGTCGGGTAGTACCGCAGGGAACGACCCGTGAGGGGCCACCCAACCTTGGCCGCCTCCGGTCACGATCCCGTGAAAGTGCTGCTGACCTGTGGACTGTGACCCGGGAGGGGGCACGGTCGGACGACACCGGGAAAACTCGTCGGCCGATTCGGGCACAACGAAGGTCTCTCAAGCGTTACACCCGCGCGACGAGGCACTAAACGAGGGGGATGGAGTTAGCAGAGATGGCGACCGACTACGACAGCCCGCGCAAGACTGACGAGGACATCAACGAGGACAGCCTCCAGGAGCTGCAGGCGCGGCGCGTGGACAAGGGCACCGGCACCATCGACGTCGACCCCGACGAGGTGGCCGAGGGCATGGAGCTTCCCGGTGCCGACCTGTCCGGCGAGGAACTCGCCGTGCGCGTGCTTCCCCGCCAGGCCGACGAGTTCACCTGCTCGCGCTGCTTCCTGGTGCACCACCGCAGTCAGCTCGCTGAGCAGCGCGCCGGTCAGCTGGTCTGCAAGGAGTGCGCCTGACACTGACGGCGACGGTTCCTAGCCTGTCTCCCCACGGTATCCGAGGACGCTGAGGGGTGCGGGACCCGGATTCGTTCGACCGTCGGACGGTGGCTCGCAGCACGACGGTGGACGGCCGACCGCACGTGGGTTCGATCCCATGTGGTGGGCCGTCCACCGTCGTCGTGAGCTGCCCGGCCCGGGCGGGGCTCAGACCTCCAGGTCCCGCCCGCCGGAGCCGACCATCTGCTTGCGGGCGGCGCGGACGGCCAGCACTCTGGCCACCTCGACGCCCACTCCCGCCACGACGGCCCAGCCGAGGGCACGGCCCAGGCTGACGTCCGGGGACTCCAGGTCCGTAGGCGGTTCCTCACCGGTGGCGCGCGTCCACGCGAAGGTCAGAGCCTTGCGTGTGACGAACTCGGCCGCGAATCCCGCGACCATGCCGATGATGACCGGCGCGACCTCACCGTCCTTCTTTGCCATGTGAATCGTTCACCGTTCCCTAGTGCGTACGATGGTGCGCGCGGACGCGGTCCGCTGGGGGAATCCTTTCACGCGCACCCCCGCCGCGCAGCGTCGGCCGCCGCCGTGGCCAGCCCCCGTTCTCCCTGCCAGAGGGGGAAAACCGGGAGCGACCAGGGCGCGCGGAGGGCTAATATTGCCCGCATGACCAACCGCTCTCATTCCTTCCGCATGCCCGACAAGCCTTCGCTGGACGGTATCGAGGCGAAGTGGGTGGACGTATGGGATGAGTCCGGCGTCTATCACTTCGACCGCACCCGCAGCCGCGAGGACGTCTACTCGATCGACACCCCGCCGCCCACGGTCTCGGGTTCGCTGCACATCGGGCACGTGTTCTCCTACACGCACACCGACACCGTCGCGCGCTTCCAGCGGATGAACGGCAAGGCCGTCTTCTACCCGATGGGCTGGGACGACAACGGCCTGCCCACCGAACGCCGCGTCCAGAACTACTACGGCGTCCGCTGCGACCCCTCGGTCCCCTACGACCCGGACTTCGAGCCGCCGCACAAGCCCGACCCCAAGCGGCAGGTCCCCATCTCCCGCCGCAACTTCATCGAGCTGTGCGACATCCTCACGGTCGAGGACGAGAAGGTCTTCGAGTCCATCTGGCGCCGTCTGGGCCTGAGCGTCGACTGGCGCCACACCTACGCCACCATCGACGGGAACTCCCGTGCGGCGGCCCAGCGCGCCTTCCTGCGCAACCTGGCGCGGGGCGAGGCCTACATGTCGGAGGCGCCCACCCTGTGGGACGTCACCTTCCGTACCGCCGTCGCCCAGGCCGAGCTGGAGGACCGCGAGCGTCCCAGCGCCTACCACAAGGTCGCCTTCCACAAGGCGGACGGCACCCCGGTCCACATCGAGACCACCCGCCCCGAGCTGCTGGCCGCGTGTGTCGCCCTGGTCGCCCACCCCGACGACGAGCGGTACCAGGACCTGTTCGGCACCACCGTGACCACCCCGGTCTTCGGTGTCGAGGTCCCCGTGAAGGCGCACCGCCTCGCCGACCCCGAGAAGGGGTCCGGCATCGCGATGATCTGCACCTTCGGTGACACCACCGACGTCACCTGGTGGCGCGAGCTCCAGTTGGAGACCCGCCCCATCATCGGCTGGGACGGCCGCGTCATCGCGGACCCGCCCAAGGGCGTCGAGTCCGACACCGCCCGCGAGGCCTACGCCCGGCTGGCCGGGGCCACGGTCCACACCGCCCGGGAGCGCACCGTCGAGCTGCTCAAGGAGAGCGGCGACCTCGTCGGCGACCCCAAGCCCATCTCCCACCCGGTGAAGTTCTACGAGAAGGGCGACAAGCCCCTCGAGATCGTCACCACCCGCCAGTGGTACATCCGCAACGGCGGCCGCGACGAGGACGTGCGCGCCCAGCTCATCGAGCGCGGCCGCGAGCTCACCTGGTACCCCGAGCACATGCGTCAGCGCTACGAGAACTGGGTCGAGGGGCTCAACGGTGACTGGCTGATCAGCCGTCAGCGCTTCTTCGGCGTCCCGTTCCCGGTCTGGTATCCGCTGGACGCGGACGGCAACCCGAACTACGACGCGCCGCTGCTGCCCACCGAGGACCAGCTGCCCATCGACCCCAGCTCCCAGGTGCCCGCCGGGTACACCGAGGACCAGCGGGGCCGGGCCAACGGGTTCATGGGCGACCCTGACGTCATGGACACCTGGGCGACCTCCTCGCTGTCCCCGCAGATCGCCTCGGGCTGGGAACGCGACCAGGACCTGTTCGAGCGGGTCTTCCCGATGGACTTCCGCCCCCAGGGCCAGGACATCATCCGCACCTGGCTGTTCTCCACGGTCGTCCGCGCCCACTTCGAGAACGGCAGCCTGCCCTGGAGCACCACCGGCATCTCCGGGTGGATCCTGGACCCGGACCGCAAGAAGATGTCCAAGTCCAAGGGCAACGTCGTCACCCCGGTCGCCCTGCTGGAGAAGTACAGCTCCGACGCGGTCAGGTACTGGGCGGCCAGCGGCCGTCTGGGCACCGACACCGCCCTGGACGAGGGCCAGATGAAGGTCGGCCGCCGACTCTCCATCAAGATCCTCAACGCCAGCAAGTTCGTCATGTCGGTCGCCGGTGAGAACGCCACCAGCGACCCGGCCCAGGTCACCGAGCCCCTGGACCGGGCGATGCTGGCCGCGCTGGCGGACGTGGTCGAGGAGGCCACGGCGGCCTTCACCGCCTACGACCACACCCGGGCCCTGGAGCGCACCGAGCGCTTCTTCTGGGACTTCTGCGACGACTACCTGGAGCTCGTCAAGACCCGGGCCTACGACACCGAGGCCGCGGAGGGCGCCTCAGCCCGCGCGGCGCTGCTCATCGCCCTGGGTGCCCTGCACAAGCTGTTCGCCCCCTTCGTCCCCTTCGTCACCGACGAGGTCTGGAGCTGGTGGCAGGACGGTTCGGTGCACGCCCAGAGCTGGCCCGACGCCGCCGAGTACCGTGCCGCGGCCGCCGGTGGCGACCCGGCCGTCCTGGCCGCCACCGCCGAGGTGCTGCGCGCGGTCCGCAAGGCCAAGTCGGAGGCCAAGCTGTCGATGCGCGCCGAGGTCGAACTCGTCCGTGTCTGCGGCAAGCAGGCCGAGTCCGCCCGCGCGGCCTCCGGCGACATCGCCGCGGCGGGTCGCGCCGCCGGGATCGACTTCGAGACCACCGACGACGGTGAGCTGAGCGTCGAGGTCACCCTGGCCGAGACCACCGAGTAGGCGACACCGGCGAAGACACACCGGGGGCGGGTCCGAACACTTTCGGACCCGCCCCCGTCGTTTCGCACGCGGGACACCAAGGCAGCGCCCCGGGAGCGATAGGCTCGGCGAATGTGAGTACCTCATCCCTGGAAGCCGGACAGTTGACCATCACCGTCCGGCGCCTGGACCCCGGCCTCCCGCTGCCCGCGTACGCCCACCCGGGTGACGCGGGCGCGGATCTGTACGCCGCCGTCGACGTCCGGCTCGACCCCGGACAGCGCGCCACGGTCCCCACCGGTCTGGCCATCGCCCTCCCCGACGGTTTCGCCGCCTTCGTGCACCCCAGGTCCGGGCTGGCCGCCCGGCACGGGGTCACGGTCGTCAACGCCCCTGGGACCGTCGACGCCGGGTACCGGGGCGAGATCAGGGTGACCCTGCTCAACACCGACACCGACACCCCGGTCACGATCGCGCGCGGCGACCGGATCGCCCAGATGGTGATCCAGCGCGTGGAGCGGGCGGAGTTCGTCGAGGCGGACACGCTCCCCGACTCGGTGCGCGGTGCGGGTGGTTTCGGTTCGACCGGGGGCCACGCCGCGCAGCGGTGAACGTCCCCTGACTCCCCGGTGTGATCCCGGGACCTACGGAAGAAGCGGAGAGGTGAAGGCGTGTTTGGACGCCGCCGCAAGAAGCGGGACGAAGAGACCGAGAGAGCCACGGAGACGGAGGCCCGGTCGCAGCGGCAGGGCGCCGCTGGCGCGGTCTCGTTCGAGAACGAGATCGAGCCGGAGCGTGCCTCCGAGCAGCCCGCGAAGGACGCCGACCAGTACCGGCTGACCGGACCGTGGGACTCCACCGAGGACGCCCCCGAGGCCGAGCGGATGGACCTGGGCAGCATGCTCCTGCCGATGGAGCAGGGCACCGAGATCCAGGTGAACGTCGCCCAGGACAAGCAGAACAAGCAGAAGATCATCGGGGTCACGCTGGTGCGCGGCAAGACCGCGCTCCAGGTGCAGCCCTTCGCCGCGCCGAAGTCGTCCGGCCTCTGGGACGAGATGCGTGAGGAACTGCGCGAGCAGGTCACCCAGCAGGGCGGCAAGGCCGAGGACCACGACGGCACCTTCGGTCCCGAGCTCCAGGCGGTCATCCCCATCAAGGGGAAGAAGACCGAGGACGGCAGGCAGCTTGGCCAGCGGGTGCGCTTCATCGGCGTGGACGGCCCGCGGTGGGTGCTGCGCGGCGTGATCCGCGGCGAGGGCGCCAGCAAGCCCGAGGTGATGTCCGAGATCGAGCAGGTCTTCGCCAACATCGTGGTGGTGCGCGGCGAGCAGCCGGTGCCGCCCAACGAGCTCCTCCAGATCACCGTGCCCAAGAAGATCCAGGAGCAGATGGCGGCCGCCGCGCAGCAGCGCGCCGCCCAGCAGTCGGCCCAGACCGGAAACGCCGGCCGTTCGCCCAACGGTTCGGCGAGCGGACCGCCCAGCGGTTCCGCGGACGGGCCGACCGCCGGTTCCTGACTCCTCGCTGATCCGGCCTGTGGACAACCGTGTCCGGGGGTGCGCCGTTCCGTAATGTGGGCCACATGGCTCAGACAACGAAGAACAGCGCTCCCCGGCCGCTACCCGAGGACTGGGGTCGCGCCCTGGCGGTGGTGGCCCACCCGGACGACCTGGAGTTCGGTGTCTCCTCGGCGATCCACCGGTGGACCGCACAGGGCAAGGAGGTCGTCGAACTCCTCGTGACCCAGGGCGAGGCCGGGATCGACTCCCTGGACCCGGCGGCCTGCGCGCCCCTGCGGATGGCCGAGCAGCGCGCCTCGGCGGCGGCCGTCGGCGCCTCCACCGTGGAGTTCCTGGACTTCCCGGACGGCACCCTGGAGTACGGCCTGCCGTTGCGCCGGGCCCTGGCCGGGGCGATCCGCAGACACCGGCCCGACGTGATCGTCTCCATCAACTTCCGTGAGCACTTCGCCGGGGGAAGCGGGTTCAACCACGCCGACCACCGGGTCCTGGGCCCGGCCCTGCTGGACGCGGTCCGCGACGCCGACAACCGCTGGGTGTTCACCGACCAGCTGGCCGAGGGGCTGGAGCGCTGGCGGGGCGTGCGGTTCGTGGCCTTCGGCGCGGCCCCGGACCCCACCCACTACGTCGAACTGGGTGAGGACGACCTCGCCGCCGGTGTGGCCTCACTGGACGCGCACGAGGTGTACCTGGCCAACCTGGACGGGTTCGACCAACGGACCTTCCTGCGGGAGGGCGCGGTGCGTTCGGGGGAGTGGGCCGGGGTGCCCCTGGCCACCTCCTTCGAGGTCTTCGAGACCTGACCCACCGTCTCTCGCGCGGTGGGGTTCCGGCCGGGGACCACCCGACGCGAGATGGCGCGAACGGGGCGATACGGTGCGAAAGGACGTGGAGTCGCCCGGGCCGAGGGCGCTTACGGAGACTGTGGGTCGCGTGTTCGGTTCGTCGTGCCCGCGTGTGCCCGACCATGGTTCGCACACCGCCGGGGGCTCCGTACAGCTCCGAGGCGCAGGCGCCCGGAACCGAGAAGAGGCGGACATGGACAGTGACGGCGCGGGCGGGGAACGGGCGCGGGGACGCCGGGGCGTACGTGCCCTGTTGTGGACCCTGGCGGCGCTCACCGCCCTGGTACTGGTGGCGGCCACGGCCTTCGTGGTCTGGGCGCTCGACCCGTACCGGGCCGAGCCCGAGCCGCTGGCGCGGGCCGAACAGGACCCGGCCGTCGTCGTGGAGCGGCTCTCCGACGGTGTGCTGATCACCCCAACGGAGAATCCCTCCGGGACGGGGATCGTCTTCTATCCCGGGGCCCGGGTGGAGGCCGACGCCTACGTGGCCTCCTGGGCGCCGGTGGTGGCCCGGACCGGCGCCACGGTGGTCGTGCCGGACCTGCGCCTCAACCTGGCCCTGGTGGACTCCGCACGGGGTGAGAGCGCGGTGGACGCCGCACCCGGGATCACCGAGTGGTACCTGGGCGGGCACTCCATGGGCGGAGCCTTCGCGGCACAGCACCTGGGCTCCGGGAACGGCGACGTCGCGTGGGCGGGCCTGATCCTGTGGGCCTCCTACGCCACCGAGAGCGCGGACCTCGCCGACCGCGACGACCTCGCGGTGCTGTCGGTGGCCGGGGGACGGGACGGAGTCCTGGTCCCGGCGGAGGTCACCGAACGAAGAGCGAACCTGCCCGCCGACGCCGTCACTGAGGTGGTCGAGGGCATGAACCACGCCCAGTTCGGCGCCTACGGCGAGCAGTCCGGAGACGCCGAACCGGAGCTGACCGACGACCAGGCGCACGAGGCCCTGGCCGACGTCACCGCCGACTTCCTGCCGGGGTCCTGAGACCGGTGGCGATCACGCGGCCGGACCCGGGTCCACGGGGTCGGTGACCCGGCCGGTGAACAGGATCGCGCCCCGGCGGCGCAGCACGAAGTGGAAGGGCTGGTCCACGAGGAACTCCTTGGGGGGCGGCGGGACCGCGGCCGACATCAGCATGACGGCGGCGGTGGCGGCGGCCCCCTCGGCGCCCTTCTCGTCCACGCGCAGCACCGCCTGGTGCACGATGGCGTCGACCTTCAGGGGCTCGTCGCTGATCCCGCCGAAGTCGGCCGCGTCGGTCGCCAGGGTCCGCACGCGCGCTGGCGTGGAGGCGAGCGGGTCGAGCAGCGCGGTGTCGGTCTGGACGGTGAAGCGCGGCAGGGCCAGGGTCACCTGCTCCTTCCTGCGCGCCTGGTACAGACCGCGCAGGACCCGCGGCGTGAGCGGCGGGAGCGGCGCGCGTGCGGACCCGGGGGAGTCGGGGACGATCACGTCCAGGGCCAGACCGTGCTCGCCCTCCAGGGTGACCATGCGCAACCCCGCGTGTTCCGCGTGGGTCAGGGAACCCGTGCGGCGCATGGCGGGGACCCGGTGGGTGCGGTCCGGAGCGTGGAAGTCGAGGTCACGGGTCAGGGAGGGATCGAAGGGCTGCGCCCAGACCAGCTTTACCCACAGGGCGTTGACCAGGAGCATGCGGACGTCGGGATGGACGGTGCCGGGTGCGAGCAGCTCGGGGATCAGCCCCCGGGTGACGTCCGAGACCCGGCCGTTGACCCGCGTGCGCACCCCCTCGGAGTCACCGCGGAAGTCGACCCGGTCCACCTCGGCGTCGGGCTGGGCCGCGACCCGCTCCTCGAACCGCGCGCGCAGGGGGAGGTCGGCGGGGACGTACAGGCCGTTCAGGGTGGCCAGGTCCAGGCCGTCGGCGGCCTCGACGGCGGCGTCGAGGACCTCCAGGTGCCCCCGGGGATCGCCGCTGGCCGGGGCCACGAGGTCCACCAGCTCCTTGAGTGTGTCACCGCCCGCGCCGGTGGCCAACAGTCCGAGGACGGCGCCGACGGAGTACGGGGACCACACGTGCGAGGCCCCCTCCTCGACCAGCTCGGGGTCCAGGGTGAGGGCGAAGCGGAGGTGCTCCTCGTCGGGTGCTTCCTGCCTGGTGGTCATCGGGGTGACTCCTCACGAGAGCGGGTGGGCCGCCAGCGTACGGAAGGACGCCGCCCCGAGGCCAGCGGCCGTGGTGAGAAGCGGCACGCCGCAACACCTGACAAAGGAGGGCAAGCCCGTACCGGGGCGGTCTCCGGTTGACGAGAACGCCACTCCCCGGCTGTGACAGGTCGCATAGGGTGGTGCATCATGGCTGGCGGCCGTACAGGCCGTACGGCGACACCGGAGCGGGAGCGGGATGACTGAGCAGCAGCGGGCCTCCGATGAGGCGGCCCAGGCCGAGGAGCGGGCGCAGAAGCCCGCCGTCACCGAGGGCACGGTCGAGGCGCTGGTGCGGACCAAGCTCGCCGAGGCCCTGGGCGGCAAGCGCGGCATGGTCGAGACGGCCGTCCCCACACTGACCTTCACGATCTCGTACGTCGTGGGCGAGGACCTGCGGCTGGCGATCATCCTCGGTGTGGGGGCGGCCCTGCTTCTGGGCGTGCTCCGTCTCGTGCAGCGGTCCTCGTTGCAGTACGTGTTCACCAGCCTCTTCGGCATCGGCCTGGCGGCGGTCTTCGCGATGCGCAGCGGCAACGCCGAGGACGCCTTCCTGCCCGGGATCATCTACAACGCGGTCTACGCCGTGGTGCTGAGCCTCTCGGTCCTGGTGCGCTGGCCCGTGGTCGGCCTCATGATCGGCCCGTTCATCGGCAACAAGGAGGACTTCACCTCCTGGCGGAGCAACCCTGCGGTGGTGAAGCTCGCCTCCCGGCTGACCTGGCTGTTGGTCCTGCCCTGCGTCATCCGCGTGCTGGTGCAGTACCCGCTCTGGCTCGCCGAGACCAACGACTGGGCCAACACCTTCGCCCTGCTGGGGCTGTCCAAGGTGGCCATGGGCTGGCCGCTCCAGGTGGCGGCCTTCGCGGGCATGGTGTGGGTGCTGGCGCGCGGACGCACCCCCCTGGAGCGCACCGAGGCCGACGGCACCGCCGAGGGCCGCTGAACAAGGGGAAGCGGGCGGGAACGCCCGCCGAGGCCGGGGTTCAGGCCCCGGGCGCGGACTCCTCGGAGTCCTCGACCCGATCCAACAGCTCCTCCAGGGGGCCCAGCGCCTCCGGCTCGGCCAGGAACACCACGGTGTTGCCCACGGACAGCGTTCGCTCAGGGTCGGGCGGGCGCACTCCGCCCGGACCGAGCACCGCGACCAGGGCCACACCCTCCGGCAGTTCGGCGGTGAGGTCGCTCTCGGGCCGGTCCGCGAACGGACTGGCCGCGTGCAGCACCGACTCCGCGATCTCGGCACCCGGCAGCGGGGGAAGGGTCCCCTCCTCCGGCTGGTCCTCCTCCTCGGACACGCCCTCGACCAGGTCGGCGATCAGACGCGGAGGGGAGACCGCCAGGTCCACCCCCCAGGAGTCGTCGAACAGCCACTCGTTGGCCGGGTCGTTGATCCGGGCGATGACCTGGTCGACCGCGAACTCGGTCTTGGCCAACAGGGAGACGACGAGGTTCACCTTGTCGTCGCTGCTGGCCGCGATGACCACGTCGAAGTCACCCAGCCGGGCGTCCTCCAGCGTGGCCAGTTCACAGGCGTCGGCGAGCAGCCACTCGACCTGGGGAAGGTCGTCCACCCCGATCGCCCGGGTGTCCCGGTCGATCAGCAGGACGTCGTGGCCGTTGCCCGCCAGCTCCGTGGCGATGGAGCGGCCCACGCTCCCGGCTCCCGCGATGGCGATCCGCATCTCACCCACGCCCCGTCTCGTCCTCGTGCCGCCCGCCCAGCCGCTGGGTCAGGTCGGCCATGTCCCGGCTGTGCCCCACCACGTGCAGCACGTCGCCCTCCGCGATGGTCTCCTCGGACCGGGCGAGCGCGATGCGCCCCTGCCGGACCAGGTAGACCACGCGCAGACGGAAGTCGTCCTCCAGCTCGGCGAGGGACCGGCCCGCCCAGCGCTCCGGTGGAGTGAGTTCGTTCATGGTGAGGCTGCCCGAGGCGTCCTGCCACTCGGGCGCGGCACCGAGCAGGTCGTCCCCGGGCACCACACGGCGCAGGATGGCGTCGGCCGTCCAGCGCACGGTCGCGACGGTGGGGATGCCCAGGCGCTGGTACACCTCCGCGCGGCGGGGGTCGTAGATCCGGGCCACCACGTTGCGGACCCCGAACGCCTCGCGGGCGACCCGGGCGGCGATGATGTTGGAGTTGTCGCCGTTGCTGACCGCCGCGAAGGCCGCCGCGCGGTCGATGCCCGCGTTGAGCAGGACCTCCCGGTCATGGCCGACGCCGCGCACCGCGTGCTTGGCCACGGCCGTGCGGAGGCGGCGAAACGCCTCGGGGTCCTGGTCGATCACCGCCACGGAGTGGCCCAGATCCACCAGGGTGTGTGCCAGCGTGGAACCCACGCGGCCACACCCCATGATCACGATGTGCACCTCGTCCGCACTCCCGTCGGATAGCCGTCCACCCCCAGGGGCACGGACAGACCCACGCGCCCCCGACGGTTCCACCTTGGCACACAACGGCCCGATCCGGGTGACCACCCCGGCCCCACCGTGTCCGTACCAGCGCGTGTGGTGTCCCGAGGCCGGTAGATTGGGGTCGGTTGGTGGCTGTGCGCGCAGGGTCACCCGTAACACGACCCGACCAGCGAAGGACACCGCCATGACCAGTGTGGGCAACGAGATCGAACTGACAGTGGACGACGTCGCCCACGGTGGATGGTGTGTGGGCCGCCTGGACGACCAGGTCGTCTTCGTCCGCCACGCCCTGCCGGGCGAGCGCGTCCGGGTGCGCGTCACCGAGAAGACCACCCGTTTCCTGCGCGGAGAGGCCGTCGAGGTCCTCACCGCCTCCCCGGACCGGGTCGAGGCCCCGTGCGTGTTCTCCGGCCCCGGCATGTGCGGCGGCTGTGACTGGCAGCACGCCACCCTGGAGTCCCAGCGCAGGATGAAGGGCAAGGTCGTCTCCGACCAGCTTAGCCGGATCGCCGGAATCGACCTCGACGTGGCCGTCGAGGAGCTGCCCGGGACACCCGACGGTCTGGGCTGGCGCACCCGCGTGCGGTTCTCCGTGGACGAGGACGGCCACGCCGGCCTGCGGCGCCACCGTTCCCACGACATCGAGCCGGTCGACCAGTGCCTGATCGCCCACCCGGGAGTCAGCGAGCTCGGCGTCACCGAGGTCAAGTGGGAGGGCGTCAAGGACGTCGAGGCGGTCGCCTCCGCCACCCGCGCGGACCGCGCGATCGTGGTCACCCCCACCACCGCCAAGCTCGGCACGCTGCCCGAACTCAAGGCCTCCAGCGCCGTGCTGCGCCGCTTCAAGGGTGGTCGCGTGCAGTCGGTGCGCGGCCGTAAGGGCGTTCGCGAGGACGTGGCCGGACGTGAGTACCGGGTGGGCGCGGGCGGTTTCTGGCAGGTCCACCCCGCCGCCGCGGAGACCCTGAGCGCCGCCGTGCTGGACGGGCTGGAGCCCCGCGAGGGCGAGACCGCACTGGACCTGTACTGCGGCGCGGGCCTGTTCACCGGCGCGCTCGCCGACGCCGTCGGCGCCGAGGGGCGTGTGATGGGCGTGGAGAACGGCGAGCACGCCGTGCGCGACGCCCAGTACAACCTCAAGGACCTGCCGCAGGTACGGATCGAGCGGGCCGACGTGGCCAAGCAGATGCGTGAGTGGGCCGACGTGCGCGCCGACGTCGTGGCGCTGGACCCGCCGCGCGCGGGCGCCGGTGTCGAGGTGGTGCGCAAGGTGGCGGGCATGAAGCCCCGCCGGATCGCCTACGTGTCCTGCGACCCGGCGACCCTGGCCCGCGACCTCGCCGAGTTCGACCGCTCCGGTTACCGTCTGGTGGGGTTGCGCGCCTTCGACGCCTTCCCGATGACGCACCATGTCGAGTGCCTGGCCGTCCTGGAGCCGGTGAAGCTGGCCCGTCGCCACCGCGAGGCCGAGCAGGACTAGAACCGCCGGGGGCCCGGGACCGCACTGGTCCCGGGCCCCTTCGCGTCCCAGGGCCGCCCGCGCGCCGGACGGGGCGCGCGGGCGGTGGTGTCACAGGTCGGAGCACTGCCCCGCGACGGAGCCCGTGACGTCGTTGGCCGCGCCGAAGTCGGCGACGGCCGGGTCGTTGCCGGAGCAGGCGAGGGAGCCGCGCACGGTGTTACCGGCCAGGATCGGCCCGTACCCCGGTGCGTCGCCGCTCCAGGTGTCGGCGGGCACCTGGGTGTTGTTGTGCAGCGCCAGCGCTCCCGAGAAGCTGGAACCCAGGAGCGTCACCTCGGAGGTGGTGCCGGTGATCGACACCGCGCCGCTCACCTGGGTGCCGGACAGCCGCACGGTGTGCGCGCCGGAGGCGGAGAGCCCGCCCCTCAGGGAGCCGCCCTCGACCACGAGGGAGGCGTTCCCGGTCACGGTGACCGTTCCGCGTACGTCGGCGCCATCGAGGCAGACCACGCCCTCGTCGACCCGCAGGCCACCGTTGACCGCGCCGTTCACGGTCTCGGTGCACTCCGGTTCGGCGCCGGGGACGACCGTCGCGGTGAAGGACTCAGGGGCCCCGATGTTGCCCGCCGCGTCGATCGCCCGGTGCTCCACGGTGTGGGTGCCCCAGCCCGGCTCGTGGGAGTCGACCTCGAAGACCGCCATGGAGAGACCACCGCTGCCGAGGCTTCCATAGACGAGGTCGTCGACGTTGGTCCCGTCAGGGGTGAACCGGAACGGAGCCTCGGAGTCCTCGGGCCAGCCGTAGTAGTGGTGCCAGCCGTCGCCGTCGACCCGGAACTCACCGACCACGTGGCCGTCGCCGTCGTCCTCGGGGGACAGGCGCATGGAGAACTCGTTGAGGTACAGGTGGTGCTCGCCGCCGGAGACCGTGGCGGCGGCCTCGGAGAGCTCGCGCGGCGCGCTCGGGTCGGTGGCGTCCACGGTCCAGGTGAGGGTCTGGGACCCGGATCCCTGGGGGTCGGTCACGGTCGCTGACAGCGCGTGGTCACCGGTCGGGAGGTCGAACTCGCCGAGGTCGAGGGTGCGGCCGTCCGCCGAGGTGGACACGGCGGCCCCGTCCAGTTCCCAGGCGACCTCCATGATCCGGTTGGTGGGGCGGGTGGTCTCCGCGTAGACGACCTCGGTCGCGCTGACGGCGCGCTCGGTGTCGCGGTGGCGGGTGAACCCGGCCTCGGACTCGACGGGCTCCAGGGACTCGCCCACGGTCCACGTGAGGGTCCGGGTCATCGCCGCGGACGCGCGGATGTCGGGGTCGCGGACGAACTCGGTGGGGTCCTGGACCCGGACGCTGATCTCCGCCCCGGCCTCCAAGTCGAGCACGGCCAGCTCCAGGCCGCGCGCACCGGCGGCCTCGGTCAGTTCCTCGCCGTCCACCGTCCAGGTGTAGTCCAGCTCGTGGTGGACCGGGTGCGGGCCCTCGACCCACACGGCGTCCTCGGCGCCGACCTCGCCCTCGGGGGTGGACGAGACCGGCAGGGTCGCCCGGTCCCGCAGACCCGAGATCCGGTGGGTCATCACCTCACGCCCGACCTGGTCGAAGTAGTAGCCCAGGGTCTTGAGCATGGAGTGGTTGCTGGGGCGCCACACGCCCTCGGAGTGGTAGAGGCCGCCCTCGTGGCCGTTCGGGTCGGCGGCGCCGATGGTGCCGCCGGACTCGCTCTCCTCACCGAGCCAGCGCCACCACTTGGCCTCCTCGTCGAGCATCCGCTCGGAGGTCATCAGGGTGTGGTGGGCCGAGGTGGGTTCGGCGCCGGTGTAGCGGCCCAGGCTGGTGTCCCGGAAGTAGTACGGGTACTCGTCCTGGAGCGCACCCAGCGAGTGCGCCAGTTCATGGGGGCTGATCAGTGCGGAGAGCGCGTTGCCCGACGAGGCGGTGGCCAGGCGTCCGCCCGCGCCGCCGTAGGTCTCGCTGTTGGCCAGGGCCAGGATCTGCCGGTTGTTCGCGGACACACCGGGGACCATGTCGGCGGCTGCGTTGGCGGCCGACGAGTCCACGGTGAGCAGGCGCTCCAGGGCGGACTCGTCGCAGCCGTTGAAGAACCCCATGCCGAGCGCCGTGTCGCGCCGCTCCCACCCGTGGGCGGGGTCGCAGTCCACACCGGACTCCGCCGAGGGGGTCTCCACGAGATAGACGTTGAAGTAGTTCCGGTAGGAGCGGAAGGGCTCGATGCTCCACTGCACGTTGAGGTGCTGGTCCACCTGCTCGCGGAAGAGGGGCAGCTCATCCTCGGTGTAGCCGTCGCCGAGCAGGACCAGGTTGAACCGTTCGGAGGGATCACCGGTGACCTGGAGGGGCACCACGGAGGCTCCGTCCAGGGGAGCGGCCTCGGCGGGGGCTTCCGTGCCGTCGAGCACGGCGGCCGTGGCCAGCAGGGACAGGGCGGCCAGGGCCGCCGCGGATCTGCGCAAGGGGTTTCCTTCGATCAGGGGATGTGGGGGGATGTTGCCGGGAAGCGTACTGACGTTCGTACGCCGTCTACCAGGGGAAGGGCCATAGGCACTTCGATAACCCCCCGCCGTACGGTGGGATCGGGAACCACCAGTGAAGGAGCGCCCTCATGGCACAGAACGGCAGAGTTCCGGGGGAGGACCACCCCATCACCGTCGAACCCACCACCGAGGCGGTGCGGGTGAGCGTCGGGGACCGGTTGATCGCGCGGAGCACCACCGCGCTGACTCTGCGCGAGGCGGGCTACCCGCCGGTGCGGTACGTTCCGCTCGCCGATGTCGACCCCGGTGTCCTGCGCCGGAGCTCGACCACCACCTACTGTCCCTACAAGGGCACCGCCGCCTACTACGACCTGGTCCTTGGCGACGAGGAACTCACCGACGCGGTGTGGGCCTACGAGCAGCCCTACGACGCCGTCTCCGACATCGCCGACCATGTCGCCTTCTACCCCGGGCCCGTCGAGGTCACCGTGGGGACCTGACCCGGACCGATGCGCCGAAACCGCCCTCACACGGGCAGGTTCGGCTGACCGGAGGCGGGTGGCGCTCCGCCCTTGCGGAGCGCCACCCGGGGTTCAGGAGCGCTGGCGCCGAGGTGCCTTCAGGACGGCCAGGCCCAGGGCGAGGACGACCAGCCCGGACCAGGAGACCAGGGGGAGGCGTTCACCCACCAAGGCCACGCCCAGCACCGCGGCCACGGCAGGTTCGGCCAGGCTCAGTGTGGTCGCGGTGGAGGCCGAGGTGCGCCGCAGCCCGTGGCCGAACAGCCAGTAGGCGAGGAACACCGTGAACAGGGCCAGGTGCAGGGCGACCAGCGCGCCGCTGACGGTGGCCAGCCACGCGGTTCCCGTGGCCAGCACCACGGGCAGCACGAGGACACCGCCCCCGGCGAACATCGTTCCCATGACCGCGCCCGAGGTGTGCCCGCGCCGGATCAGCTTCTCGGCGATGATCGCGTACAGCGCGTACGAGAACCCGGCGACCAGTGCGAGGAACACGCCCAGCGCGTTGGTGGAGCTGGCGGCGCCGGTGAGCTCGGGGCCCAGGACCAGCACCGCGCAGCCGAGCACGGCCGCGACGGTGGCCGTCACCCAGCGCGCGGTGGGCCTGACCCGGTCCACGCACCAGGCCAGCAGCCCGGAGAAGACCGGGGCGCTGCCCAGGGTGATCACGGTGCCGACGGCCACTCCGGCGTTGGCGACGGCGGGGTAGAAGGACAGCGGGTATCCCGCGACGGCGACGGCCCCGAGCAGGAGCACCCACCTGGTCCGGGCGTCGGAGCCGGTGACCAGGGCCGTGGAACCCCGGCCGGCCAGGAAGAGCAGGAGGCCGCCGAGGACCAGCCCGGCGGAGCCGATCGCGGCCGGGTGCGCGCCGTCGGGCGCGAAGGAGCTGGCGGTTCCGGTGGTGCCCCACAGGACGGCGGCGCCGAGGATGGGCAGCGCGCCACCGGTGAGCCGGTGCTGTGGCGTGGTGGTGGGGGAGGAGTGTTCTGGCACGTTCGTACTTTCCGTCTGGACGCCTGGGATGGATGCGTTGACGGGCGCACGACGGACCGGCCGCTCACCGGGACGGTGGGGCCTCGGGGTCCGGGGAGGTCAGCGGGTGCGCCCGGTCAGGCGCACAGCGGCGGAAGGACCTTGTGCCAGTAGTAGTTCACACCCCCACGCTAACGTGAACCGGACCAACCGGACACCTCGGGGTTCTCTTGACCGAGGTGGAGACCGGTCGCGGGGGCGCACACGCGTGGTGCGTGAGTACGAGTCCGCGGGCGGGGTCAGCGGCAGACGGGGTGACGCCAGTCGGAGTCGTACGGGGAGGGGTTGACACTCCACTGGGCGAACTCCCAGGCCGGGGCGGGGATCGTCCCGTCAGCGGTCAGGGGCAGCTCCAGGAGCTCCGCCAGCTCCTCGGTGGTGGTGTCCGCTGACAGCAGCGACTCCCAGTGCTCCTCCAGCACGTCCGAGACGGTGCTCGGCGGCAGGTCGAGCAGGGCGTGCGTCATCCGCAGGTCGAGTTCGGAGGGGTCGTAGTAGGAGAGGAACTCCTCCGCCGCCTCGGTGCCCTCCGGTTCGGAGAACCGCTCGTCCGCCGACACCAGCCAGGCCCCCAGCACGATCCTGGCCTGTCCCTGGCCCGAGCACGAGTGGTCCCAGTGCCTGGGGAGGCCGAGCACGTTCATGGTGACCTCGATGGCCAGGGCGTCGCGGTAGTAAGGAACCTCGGGGTCCCATTCGTCGAACACGATGACCGTCCCCGGCGGCGGGAACGGCTGGGTGGAGCGTGGGAAGACCAACCCACCGGTCTGGAACTCGCGGACGTCCCGGCGCAGGTGCTGGGTGCCCTGCCACACCACTGGCAGACGGTCCCGGGCGTGATCGGGTATCCGCGCCACCGTGGGAGAGAGCGCGGCGTGCCAGTAGTCGATCCAGGACTCGTAGCCGGGGAGGGGACAGTAGGTCACGCCCTCCCGGACCCGGCACGGGTCGGCCTCGGCGCCGTACAGGTCCTGGTCGGTGAAGGGCGTCTCGTAGGAGTAGGTCCGCTGCGCGTACACGTTGACGAAGGCCACTCCAGCGAGCAGCAGCGCCGCCGCCCCCAGCGTGACCGGCCGCATGACCCACGAGCCCTCCCGCCGCGCGAGCGCGAACGCCAGCAGGAAGGCGGCCATGAACGAGATGTGGACCAGGGACAGCACACCGAGTGCTGTCACGGCGGGTTCGTCGATGGGAAGGGGGTCCAGCACCCACCGGGCCACGCCGTTCAGCCGCCGCAGGATCTCGTCGGCCCTGGTCCCCATGGACGTCACCGTGTACAGCAGGTACGCGGGGACGAGCAGGAGCAACACCACCAGCGGGGTGTACGAACGGGTCCAGACGGCACTGGCCACCGCACCCAGTGGCCCGCACCAGGCCAGCACGAACAGGGCCAGGACCGCGGGCGGGCTGGCCGTCCCGGCGGTCGGCTGCGAGTTGACCACCAGGTAGGCGAGGACCAGTACACCCACGCACACCGACGTGACCAGCACGGACGCCAGCGAGAGGGACAACAGGCGGGCGCGCGCAGACAACGGCAGCGCGAACCCCTCCGAATGGCGCACCTCCCGGATCGCGGGGAACGTCGTGACAGCGAACATCACCGCGGCCAGCCCCAGCGCCTGGAGCCTGACCTGGTCGATCAGGTCGGACCAGGTCGGCATCGGAGGCTGGTACGCCGAGTACACGAGCCCGACCAGGGTCACGGGCACCACGACCAGGAACACCGGGCTCACCCACAGGTGGCGCAGGTTGAACCGGGTCAGCGCCCAGAAGGTCGGGACGGCGCTCACCGGGTGCTGCTCCGTGCCCCTGTGAGCAGGAGGTAGGCGTCCTCCAGCGACGGCTCCACCGGGACGCGCGCGGCCGAGTCCGGGTTCTCGACGCCCTCGGGCACGAGTACGCGGTAGCGGCCGTCCGCCAGCCGCCAGGAGGTCACGCCCTCCTCGGGGCGCGAACCCTGCTCCCACACCCGACCGCGGGCCCGGGCCACCAGCTCGCCGGGCGTGCCGTCGAAGATCACCTGGCCCTGGTCCAGGCACAGCACCCGGCGGCACAACGCGGACACGTCCTCGATCTGGTGCGTGGACAGCACCACCGTGCTGCGCACCGCGAGTTCGGAGACGAGGTCGCGGAACCGGATGCGCTGTTCGGGGTCCAGGCCGATGGTGGGCTCGTCGAGCAGCAGGAGCTCGGGATCGCCGAGCAGCGCCGAGGCCAGCCCCAGGCGCTGGCGCATCCCGCCGGACAGACGTCGCACCCGGCTGTGCCTGCGCTCGTACAGGTCCACCCTGCGCATGGCGCGGCGGACCTCGTCGTGGCGTTCCCGGCGCCCGCCCAGCTCCTTGAGCACCGCCACGTAGTCCAGCAGACCGAACACGGTGAAGTGCGGGTAGAACGAGGGGAACTGCGGAAGGTAGCCCATCCGGCGGCGGATCTCGGTGCGGTCGGCGGACCGTTCCGGGTCGCGTCCCAGCACCCGCATCCGGCCGCCGGTGGCCTCCAGGTCGGTGGCCAGGCAGCGCATCAGCGTGGTCTTGCCCGCGCCGTTGCGGCCGAGCAGGCCCGTCACCCCAGGCCCCAGTTCCAGGTCGATCCCGTCCAGGGCCCGGCGCGTGCCGTAGCTGCGGATCAGCCCGCTCACGCTGACCCGGTTCGCGGTCGAGACCGCCTCGCTCCTGGCGCCGGTGTTCACGCGGCCCTCACCCGGAGCAGGACGACCCCGGCCAACAGGGCGAGCGCCGTCGCCCAGCTGGCCTGCGCGGTCGGTGTGAAGAGCAGCAGCGGGTCGAGGCCGTCGGTCGCCCCGAGCAGGACCAGGGCGAGCAGCCACGCGGCGCCGACGACCCCTCCGGCCAGGCTCAGCGCCATCCACCGGCCCAGCGCCAGGCACCCGGCCACCATGGCCAGGGCGGGCAGCAACCAGAAGACCGCCTCCGACAGTGTGGAGACCGAGGGCATCAGGAACGCCGCCGCGGTGCACAGCACCAGGGCGGGGACCAGGACCGCCGCTGTTCGCAGGAACAGGAGCCGGTACCCGGCCAGGGGGGTGACGGACGTGAGGCTGTGTGCGGGGTCGACCCCCCGCCCGTAGGCGAGGGCCACCCCGATCAGTGGCACGACCGGCGCGGTGATGGAGAACAGCAGGGAGCCGCGCGGCACCTCGTGCGCGAAGGCCAGCGCCATGGCCAGCACGAGCACGGTGGCGCCCAGCCAGGCACGGTAGAGCTGCGGGGTGGCGGCCAGGAGTTTGGCGGTGCTCTCGCGCAGGCCGATCGCGGAGAGCAGGCGTTCGGCCACGCCGCGCCGGGGCTGGTCCACGATGTCGCGCAGGTCGGCCCAGCTGCGGTCCAGCCAGTCCTCGTCGGCGGGCAGCAGGGAACGGCAGTGGGCGCAGTGCGTCAGGTGGGCCTCGGCGGACATGGCGGTGACGTCGTCGGCGGTGTGGGCCGCGTACCGGTGGAGTTGGTCGTGGGTCAGGTGCCAGCTCATGTGGTCAGTGCCTCCCGTAGCCGCGCCTTGGCGCGCATGACCCGTGTCTTCACGGTTCCCTCGGGTATCTGGAGGATCTCCGCCGCCTCGCGCACTGTCAGGCCGTCGAGCACGGTGGCCTGGATCGCCGAGCGCAGTTCGGGGGAGAGCTCGTGCAGGGCCGCGCCCAGGGGGCCGTGCTCGATGTTGAGCAGCACGGTGTCCTCGGCGGACGCGTCGCCGATCGTCTCGTACGGTTCGGGTTCGCTCTCGGCGATCCAACGGTTGGCGCGTTTGCGCAGTTGGGAGATGAGCTGGCGGATCGCTATGGTCCACAGCCAGGCCCCGGCGTCGCTGTCCCCAGGGCGGGGGCTGAAGGAACCGGCGTTGCGCCACACAGCCAGGAAGGTCTCCTGGAGGGCGGCGTCGAGTTGGTCGTTGTCGGAGCAGCGGTAGCGTAGCCGGGCCCGCAGCCAGGGAGCGTGTCTTCGGTGCAGGATCTCCAGGGCTTCGGTCTCCCCAGCTGCGACGGCGGACAACAGCACGGGATCGGCGCTGTCGGGTCCGTAGGCGGGTGCGCGTCGTCGTGCGCGGCGGAGAAGCTTCACGTGGAGGGCTATCGCGGGTCGGGGACGGAACGGTTCGGGCGGGGGCGGCCGGGTTCTGTCGGCGCTGACCTCGGCTTTTCCACAGTACCCGCGCGGCGGTTTCCGAACGGTCGGTGCGGTGGGAGAAAATGGGGCGTATGCGCCTCAGGATCTTCCTTGAACCCCAGCAGGGGGCCACCTACGAGGACCAACTCGCCGTCGCCCGAGCCGTTGAGGACCTCGGCTTCGACGGGCTGTTTCGGTCCGATCACTATCTGTCCATGGGGGACCATGTCAGCGGGCTCCCCGGCCCGACCGACGCGTGGATCACCCTGGCCGGTCTGGCCAGGGAGACCTCCCGGATCCGCCTGGGCACCCTGATGACGGCGGCGACCTTCCGCCACCCCGGCCCGCTGGCCATCTCCGTCGCGCAGGTCGACCGCATGAGCGGAGGCCGGGTCGAGTTCGGCTTCGGCGCGGGGTGGTTCGAGGAGGAGCACGCGGTCTACGGGATCCCCTTCCCCGACTCCGCGCGGGAGCGCTTCGACCGCTACGAGGAACAGCTCGACATCATCACGGGGTTGTGGTCCACCCCGGTGGGGGACACCTTCCGGTACGAGGGCAGGCACTTCCGACTGGCGCAGGGCCCGGCCCTGCCCAAGCCGCAGCAGGGGCCGCACCCGCCGGTGCTGATCGGCGGAACGGGCCCCAAGCGCACGCCGAGGCTGGCGGCCAAGTTCGCCGACGAGTACAACGTTCCGTTCTGCTCGCTGGAGGACACCGAGGCGGCCTTCGGGCGTACCGCGGACGCCGTGCGGGCGTCCGGGCGTACGGTGCCGATGGTGTACTCGGCGGCGCAGGTGCTGTGCGCGGGTCGTGACGAGGCGGAGGTGTCCAAGAGGGCCGCGCGGATCGGACGCGACGTGTCGGAACTGCGCCAGAACGGTCTGGCCGGGACTCCCGACGAGATCGTGGAGCGGATCGGCCGGTTCGCGGCCGCCGGTGCGGAGAGAATGTACCTGCAGGTCCTGGACCTGTCCGACCTCGACCACCTGGAGCTGGTCGCCTCGGCGGTGGCACCGCAACTGGACTGAAGGGGACCGGGCACGGGGGGTGTCCGAGGGGGATGCGCCCCGCCCAATAACTTGATATCGAGATACAAGTTGGATACCTTGACATCAAGATAACAGCGGGGTTCCCCCCACCCGCTCCCGGCCCGGGCCTGTGAGGTCGACCGCTTTTCGGCAGCGCGTCCCGGGCCCGTGAGTGTCCGCGGCCAGTTGGCCGCGACCGGTGACGATGTGGCGTCGTCGCAGGTCAAAGCGGCCCTGATGGATTACGGAGGCGGTGGGAGTGCTCACCCGCGACCCCCGTGCCCCGGTGATCCGGTTAGGGCGGCCTCAGTAGGTCCCGCATCCACCCCATGGGGCAGGATGCTGGGGACAAAGTGGCGAGATCAGGAGGCAGACACCGTGTCCGCGAACAGCTTCGGCGCCCGTGACACGTTGCGCGTTGGCGACGAGTCGTATGAGATCTTCCGGTTGGACGCCGTCAAGGGCTACAACCGACTTCCCTACAGCCTGAAGGTGCTGCTGGAGAACCTCCTCCGCACCGAGGACGGCGCGAACGTCACCGCCGAGCACATCACGGCCCTCGGCAACTGGGACGCCAAGGCCCAGCCCAGCCAGGAGATCCAGTTCACCCCCGCGCGGGTGATCATGCAGGACTTCACCGGCGTCCCGTGCGTCGTCGACCTCGCCACCATGCGCGAGGCCGTCCGCGACATGGGCGGCGACCCGGACAAGATCAACCCGCTCGCCCCCGCCGAGCTGGTGATCGACCACTCCGTCGTCGTCGACCTCTTCGGTCGCCCCGACGCCTTCGAGCGCAACGTCGAGATCGAGTACGAGCGCAACTACGAGCGCTACAAGTTCCTGCGCTGGGGCCAGACCGCCTTCGACGAGTTCAAGGTCGTCCCGCCCGGCACCGGCATCGTGCACCAGGCCAACATCGAGCACCTCGCGCGCGTCACCATGGACCGCAAGGGCCAGGCCTACCCCGACACCTGCGTCGGCACCGACTCGCACACCACCATGCAGAACGGCCTGGGCATCCTGGGCTGGGGCGTCGGTGGCATCGAGGCCGAGGCCGCCATGCTCGGCCAGCCGATCTCCATGCTCATCCCGCGCGTGGTCGGCTTCAAGCTCACCGGTGAGCTCAAGCCCGGCACCACCGCCACGGACCTCGTGCTCACCATCACCGAGAAGCTGCGCGACCACGGCGTCGTCGGCAAGTTCGTCGAGTTCTACGGCGAGGGCGTCGGTTCCGTCCCGCTGGCCAACCGCGCCACCATCGGCAACATGAGCCCGGAGTTCGGTTCCACCGCCGCGATCTTCCCGGTCGACGACGAGACCATCCGGTACATGCGCCTGACCGGACGCTCCGAGCAGCAGGTCGCCCTGACCGAGTCCTACGCCAAGGCCAACGGCTTCTGGCACGACCCGGCCAACGAGCCCGAGTTCTCCGAGTACCTGGAGCTCGACCTCGCCGAGGTCGTCCCCTCCATCGCCGGTCCCAAGCGTCCCCAGGACCGCATCGCCCTGTCGGCGGCCAAGCAGACCTGGCGCCACGACATCAGCGACTACGTCTCCGACCAGGCCGACGAGGCGGGTGCGGAGTCCTTCCCGGCCTCCGACTCCCCGGCCCAGCCGGCCAACGGCGCGCGTCCGCACAAGGCCGTCCAGGTCACCATGGCGGACGGCACGGAGACCGAGATCGACCACGGCGCCGTCGTGATCGCCGCGATCACCTCGTGCACCAACACCTCGAACCCCTCGGTCATGCTGGGCGCCGCCCTGCTGGCCAAGAAGGCGGTCGAGAAGGGTCTGTCCCGCAAGCCGTGGGTCAAGACCTCCATGGCTCCGGGCTCCAAGGTCGTCACGGACTACTACGAGCGCTCCGGCCTGACCCCGTACCTGGACAAGCTGGGCTTCAACCTGGTCGGCTACGGCTGCACCACCTGCATCGGCAACTCGGGCCCGCTGCCCGAGGAGATCTCGCAGGCGGTCCAGGACAACGACCTCGCCGTCTCGGCGGTCCTGTCCGGCAACCGCAACTTCGAGGGCCGGATTAACCCGGACGTGAAGATGAACTACCTGGCCTCGCCGCCGCTGGTGGTCGCCTACGCGCTGGTCGGGTCGATGGACGTCGACATCACCACCGAGCCCCTGGGCACCGGCAAGGACGGCCAGCCCGTCTACCTGGCCGACATCTGGCCGACCGCCGAGGAGATCCAGGAGGTCATGGACTCCGCGATCGCCTCGGACATGTACGCCAGCGCGTACTCGGACGTGTTCGCCGGTGACGACCGCTGGCGCGAGCTGCCCACGCCCACCGGCAACACCTTCGAGTGGGAGAGCGATTCGACCTACGTCCGCAAGCCCCCGTACTTCGAGGGCATGGGCCACACCCCGGCGCCGGTCACCGACATCTCCGGTGCCCGCGTGCTGGCCAAGCTGGGCGACTCGGTCACCACCGACCACATCTCCCCGGCCGGTGCTATCAAGCCCGGCACCCCGGCGGCCGAGTACCTCAAGGCCAACGGCGTGGAGCGTCGCGACTTCAACTCCTACGGTTCCCGTCGCGGCAACCACGAGGTGATGATCCGCGGCACGTTCGCCAACATCCGCCTGCGCAACCAGATCGCGCCGGGCACCGAGGGCGGCTACACCCGCGACTTCACCAAGGCCGACGCGCCGGTGGTGTTCATCTACGACGCCGCGCAGAACTACGCCGAGCAGGAGACCCCGCTGGTGGTCCTGGGCGGCAAGGAGTACGGCTCGGGTTCCTCGCGTGACTGGGCGGCCAAGGGCACCAGCCTGCTGGGCGTCCGCGCGGTCATCACCGAGTCCTACGAGCGCATCCACCGCTCCAACCTCATCGGTATGGGCGTCCTGCCGCTCCAGTTCCCGGAGGGCCAGTCCGCGGACTCCCTCGGCCTGACCGGGGAGGAGACCTTCTCCGTCACCGGCGTGACCGAGCTGAACGAGGGCCGTGTCCCCACCACGGTGAAGGTCACCACCGACACCGGCGTCGAGTTCGACGCCGTGGTGCGGATCGACACCCCGGGTGAGGCGGACTACTACCGCAACGGCGGCATCCTCCAGTTCGTGCTGCGCCAGCTGATCGCCAAGTAGCGAGAGGCGTTCCGAGACCGCCGCCCGCGCCCACAGGCGCGATCGCGGTGCTTCGAGGGCCGTCACCGTCCGACCGACGGTGGCGGCCCTTCTCGTGTTGGGGCCCCTCGCGCGTTCTGGCCTGACCGAAAAGTCCGGATATGCTCTTGTGTATGCCCTCGCCCCCCGGACCAGGTCTCCTCCCATGGCGCACGGACCTGCTCCGACGCACCCTGGTGTCGTGCGCCGCGTCGCTCCTGGCGGTGCTCGCCACGGCGCCCGCGGCCCTGGCACAACCCTCACCCGAGGCGGTCGAGGCCCACGAGGACACCCGGACCCCGGCCGAGTACTACGCGGACGAGCTCGCCGAGCGCCCCGAGGGCGCGGCCGTGGTCGTGGACGACTCCCTCGCGGGCCAGGGTGACGTGGCGGAGCTGGAACGGGAGCTGCACGCGCTCTTCTCCACCCTCGACGTCCCCTACCACGTGATCGCCAGCCCCTTCCCCGGGCCGGGGCCGGACTGGGAAGCGGGTTCGATCCTGACTCCGGTGGTGGACCGGCTCGGGCGCGACGGCCTGTACGTGCACCTGCGGCCGGACACCTACGGGCAGGAGATCCAGGTGCGCGGCCTCGACCTCCCCGTGGAGGAGAGCGTGCGCTCCCTGGGCGACGACCCCCGACTGGAGTACGACTCCGATGTCGACGAGGTGGCCGCCGTCATCGTCGAACGCCTCCGCGGCGAGGCCTCCGCGCCCGCGCACGGCCACGAGCAGAAGACCGAACCGGGCGCGCTGGCGGTCCTCTGGACGGAGTTCCTCGACGACGTCGACCCCACCCGCTCGGTCGGCGCCGAGAACCTCGGCACCCTCTCCGGGCTCTCCTCCGGGTTCCTCCTCGGGACGGGCGTGATCTGGGTGTGGTGGCGCTCCGTGCGCGGCCGTCGACGGCGCCACGAAGTACCCCTGGTGACCGTCGTCACCCTGGTCCTGGCCGGTGCCGCCGTCGCCGGTCCCCACGCCTACATGATGAGCGTGCCCGAGGGAGGAGTGGAGACCGCCTGGGAGACCCCGGACGTCCGGTCCGCCCCGCCCTACGTCGCCAACACCGAGCGGGTCGAACGCCTGGTCTCCGAGACCGAGTCCGCGCCGCTGTACGTCGCGCCCCTGGTCACGATGGACCGCTCCGGTCTGTCCGCGACCGCCGAGCGGCTGGAGGACACCGAGATCCCGGTCCGCGCCCTGGTGATGTCCATGAGCCCGTCCGACGAGTCGGAGGGCGACCCCGAGGTGCTGGCGTACTCCCTGGCCGCGCTCACCGAGGGACCGTCCCTGTACCTGGTCGCCACCACCGGCTTCGAGGGCCGGGTCGAACTCGCGGCCGGATCCTCGGGTCTGGGCATCGACCCCTACGACCTGAGCTCGGCCGTCCGGGACGTGGCCGCCGACTCCCCGGCCGAGGCGCTCGAGGCCGCGCTGCCCGCCCTCACCGCGCTTCCCACTGACCCCGGCCAGCCCGACACCGAACCCCGCTTCGCGTACTTCCACGCCGAGGATCCCGGGCCGAGGTCCGCGCGGTTCCTCGGTGACGGCTTCCTGCCCTGTCTCCTGGTGGTCGGCCCGGTGCTCTCCGGGATCGTCTTCGGTGCGCTGCTCCTCCTGGTGGTCGCCCTGCGCGGCGTGCGCGGGGGTACGGTCGGCGGCCGGACGCGCATGAGGGCACGCGCGCTGCGCCGACTCGCGTTCTCGGAGACCCGGGCCATGGTCCGGGAGCTGGAGGCGGCCGGGGACGGCGAGGTTCCCGCGTCGGCCATGCGCGACGCCGATGCCGCCCTGGTCGTGCTCCGGCGCCCCACGGACGCCCTCGACCTCCTCGGGGTCACGGTCCTGGCCCGGCGCGCCCGGGCGGCCATCTCCGGGGACCCCGGGGTCGCACGGCGGCCGGTCTGCTCGGCCAACCCCCTGCACGGCCGGGCGGACCGCAACGGGAGGGTCGTGGTCGTCCCGGGGCGCCGCCCGCTGTGCGACGCCTGCCTGGACCTCCAGAACGGCGCCCGCGCCGCACGCGTGCTGGAACTGCGGATCGGCGGGGCCTGGGTCCCGCACCTGAGCCTGGACCGCGTCTGGGTGCACACCAACTACGGATCGACGCAGCGCGCACTCGTCGACGGGATTCTGGAGGAGAGCGATGCGTAGGTTCGAGGTCCCTTCCGTCCTGGGTGCGGCCCTGGCCCTCACCCTCTTGGCGGCGGCTCCCGCCGCCGCCTCACCGGCCGACACCATGCCGGAGAACGCCTCCGAGACGATCACCTCCTCTCTGGCCGAGTCGCCGGTCCACGTCGACCCCGCCTACTCCAGCGCCCTGCCCGAGGAGGTCCGCCAGGAGACCGTCGAACTCATCGAGGGCTCCGACCTGCCCCTGTACGTGATCGCGGTGCCCATGGTCGAGGGTGACACCTGGGACGGCGACCCCGAGAACCTGGCCGTCCTGGTCCACGACCGTATGGGCGGGGGCCGGGCCCACATCCTGGTGTTCGCCAACGACCGCATGCACGGGCGGGACTTCGGGAGCGGAACGGACCTTCCCGCCCACTACGGCGCCCTCACCTCCTCCTACGCCACGGGGTTCAGCGGCAACCTCGGTGAGCTGGTCGAGGTCTCGGTGGAGACGGCCCTGTCCGAGGACCCCGAAGGCGCCTACACCGCCGCAAGCGAGGCCTACGACGAACAAAGGGAGGACGCCGCCGGCCCGATGTCCGGTCTCTGGCGGGGCGGAGGCGCGGGAGCGCCCGGCTGGCTGTGGCCGTCCGTCGCCGCCCTGGCGCTCCTCCTGGCCGTCGGCGCGGTCTGGCGCTCCCGCCGTGCCCGGGTGCCCTCGCTCCCTACCCTGGCCGTCACCCAGCACGCCGGGTTCGACAACGCCGACCGCGCCGCCCTGGACAGGCTGGTGGAGCGGGGCGCCACGGATCTCGTCGAACTGGGGGAGCGGTTGGGCCAGCTGCGTTCGCGCTCCCAGAGCGAGGAGGCCACCCGGCTCCTCCAGCACGCCCTGGACGCCCGATCCGCCGCCGCCAAGGTCCACGACCGCATGCTCGCCACCGAACCCACGCTGCCCGACGCGGCCGGGGTCCTCGTCCTGCTCGACATGGCGGAGGACGCCATCCTGCGGAGTCGGTCCCGGTCCCGTAAGCCCCGGTCGCACTGCTATGCCAACCCGCTGCACGGCACCACCACCAGGCAGACGGACTGGCGCGAGTTCGGCGGCACCCGCACCGTCCGCGTCCCGCTGTGCGCGGAGTGCGCCAGGGCCGTCCGGGAGCGGCGCCGTCCCCGGGTGCTCCCCGACCACCACCGGCGGAGTGAGGTGCCCTACTACGAGGTACCGGCCGAGGAGAGCGTCTGGGCGGCTACGGGTTACGGGGCCCTGCGGGACGACCTGGTCGATCGCGTCCTGCGCGGTGACCACAGGGGCACCCGCAGGTAACGGCGGGGCATCGGATGCCCCGGGGACGGAACCGAGTCCGTGTACGCGGGGTCAGTTCACTGTGGCACCCTGACATGGCGCCCCGCTCGGGGCCGGACAACGACCTATGAGAGACGGGGCGGGCTGTGGACGACCCTCAGGGCCAGGGCATGCGAGTGGAGGAGGCCGGTGGCTTCCGACTGCTGCGCTCCCTGGGGCGGGGCGGTTTCGGCGAGGTGTTCCTCGGCGAGGCGCGGGACGGCACCCGTGCCGCGGTGAAGCTTCTGCACGCGAGCTGGTCCGGGGACGCGGACATGCGGCGCCGCTTCGCAGCCGAGGTGGAGCAGGCCCAGCGGGTGAGCGGCTTCTGCGTCGCCACGATCCTGGCCGCGGATCCCGACGCCGCCCAGCCGTGGATCGCCACCGAGTACATCGACGGCCCCACTCTCCAGGCCTCGGTCGAAACGGACGGCCCTCGCACGGGAGTGGAGCTCCAGCGCCTGGCCATCGGAACCGCGACGGCCCTGGCCGCCATCCACGCGGCGGGCGTGGTCCACCGGGACCTGAAGCCGGACAACATCATGCTCGCCCCGGACGGCCCGAGGGTGATCGACTTCGGGATCGCCCGCGCCGTCGAGTCGACCTCCGTGACGGCCAGCGGGGTGGTCGGCACCATCGGCTACATGGCCCCCGAACAGCTGGAGGGTGCCCGGCTGACCGCTGCCGTGGACGTCTTCGCCTGGGCCTCGGTCATGGTGTTCGCCGCCACCGGACGGGAGGCCTTCCCCGGCCCCACCCAGGCCGCGCGCATCGCCCGCATCCTCGGTGGACAGCCCGATCTCGAAGGACTGGACGGCGCGTTCGCCGAGACCATCCGCGTCTGCCTGGACAAGGAACCCTCGGCCCGGCCCGACGCCGAGACCCTCATGCGGTGGCTCATCTCCGCCCCGGCCGGGAACGGTCCGGCCCGCGCCGCCGGGCCCGGCGGCGACCCCGCGCCCACCACGGTCGCCCCCGGTGCCGACGGACCGGACGCCCGGACCCGGATCGGCATCGACCACACCAGGGTCGCCGGTCAGTCGCCCGGTGGTGCGAACCCCCTCAACCCCACCAGGGTGGCCGGGGACGCCAAGGCCGCCCCCACCCGTACCTACACGCGGATGGCGCCGTCCGACGCGCGGGAGGGCGCCGCACACGCCCAGCAGTCCGGCCCCTACCCCTCGCCCCCCAACGGGGCGTACACCCCGCAGGGGGGAGGCCGGTACTCCGCGGCCACGTCGGGCCCCTACCCTCCGCCCCCCAGCGGGTTCCACACCTCGAACACCGGGCACTCGGGGGCCACACCGCCGTACCACTTCGTCAGCGTCCGGTTCCACGAACCCGGCGGCCTGGCCGAGGCCATGCAGCAGAACTGGGGCGCCGCGGTCCAGGTCTTCAGCGACCCCGTCGAGCGCGCCGCCCTGGGCGCCTGGCTCATGGACGACCTCGAAGACACCATCGTCGACCGTTCCCTGTTCCGGCGCGAGGTCCGGGACGCCAACCTCGCCGTCGCCTCCTTCGTCGCGCAGACCCGCCCCGACCTGCCGCCGGTCTTTCGTGGGCGGGGCGTGTCCCTGGCCGAGCTCCGGGCTCTCTTCGCCGACCCCGGCCCCCTCCTGACCGGAGCCCCGCTCAGCAACGAGATGGTCCTGTTGGCCCGCCCCGAACTCCTGCGCGTCCTCAGCGCCCACCAGGGCCCCGAGAGCGCCGAGTACCAGCGGCTGGCCGAACACCTGGACCGCGCCGAGCGCGCCGGAACCCTCCTGCACGAACAGCTCTCCCAGCGGCTCGTGGGGTGGCGGTCGAGCCAGCCCAACGTCAATCCGGCGCTGGTGCTGGCCTTCCTCCTGAACCCGCAGCTGATGGTCCCGCCCGACGACACCGGCGACACCGGGGTCGCCGAGTGGGTGGACATCCTGTGGCAGCGCGTTTCCAACTCCGGGACGCCCGAGAACTCCGGGTACGCGGCGGCGGTCTACGGCTCGCTGGGCACCCTCCAGGCCCTGGCCAGGCAGCGCCGCTACTGGGAGACCCGCTACTCCGAGGTGTCCACCACCCACGAGGAACTCGTGAACAAGGTGGAGCTCCAGAACCGGACCGGACGGATCATCCGCTGGTGCCGGTTCTCCCTCATCGGACTGCCCCTCGGACTCGTCCTCTCCGTGACCCCCGTGTGGGACGTGTTCGCCGACCTCCTGATGTGGGTCGCGATGCTCGGGCTGGTCGGCATGGTCGGCGCCTTCGCGACCCGGCTGGTGATGTGCGGCACCGCCGACCGCCAACGGCAGCGGCTCCTGGACCTGCACAACTCCAACCACCAGCTGCCCCAGCTGACCACGGGTGTCGAGCGTATCCGCGCGGACCTGGCCCAGGCGCGCGCGATCACCTCCAGCTGAGCCCGCCGGCGGGCACGGGCCCCGCCGCTCGGGCGACACGACAAGAGAAGGAAGGACGCGCTCGTGGACGAGACCACGGACTTGACGCCCGCCCCCCGCGCGGTCGGTCCGTACACCCTGACGCGATCGCTGGGCAGAGGCGGCTTCGGGGAGGTGTTCCTCGGCGAGGCCGGGGACGGCACCCGAGCGGCCGTCAAGCTCCTGCACGCCAACTGGTCCGGCGACGCGGACATGCGACGACGCTTCGCAGCCGAGGTGGAGCAGGCCCGCCGGGTGAGCGGGTTCTGCATCGCGGAGATCCTGGCCGCGGACCCCGACGCCGCCCAGCCGTGGATCGCCACGGAGTTCATCGACGGCCCCACGCTCCACCGGGCCGTGACCGTTGAGGGACCGCGCACCGGAGCCGAGCTCCAGCGCCTGGCCATCGCCACGGCCACCGCGCTCGCGGCCATCCACGCGGCCGGCGTGGTGCACCGGGACCTGAAGCCGGACAACATCATGCTCGCCCCGGACGGCCCGAGGGTGATCGACTTCGGGATCGCCCGCGCCGTGGAGTCCACCTCCGTGACCGCGAGCGGCATCGTCGGGACGGTCGGGTACATGGCCCCCGAACAGCTGGAGGGCATGCGCCTCACCGCGGCCGTGGACGTCTTCTCCTGGGCCTCGGTGCTGGTGTTCGCCGCCACCGGCAGGGACGCCTTCCACGGCCCCACCCAGGCCGCGCGCATCGCCAGGGTGCTCTCCGGGGAACCCGACACCGGCGACCTGTCCGGGCCCCTGCTGGGCACGATCCTGGCCTGTCTGGACAAGAACCCGAAGCGGCGACCCGACGCTCCCGCCCTGCTCCACCACCTGGTCGCGGGTACGGTTCCCGCCCCCGACGGCCAGGCGCCTGCCCGGACCTGCCACCGCTCTTCCGGGGGCACGAGCTCACCCTCGCGGGGCTGCGCGAGCTCTTCCACGATCCGCGCCCGCTGATCACCGGCGGTCACGAGGCCAACGAACTCATGCTGCTGGCCCGGCCGCAGCTGCTACGGCAGATGTCGGAGCACCGGCACGAGGACGGCCCGGAGCTGCGCCGACTGGCCGAGGACGTCGAGGAGGCCGAGCGGACCGGGATGGCCTTCCAACGGGAACTGGCGCAGAACCTCAACGGCTGGCGCGGGTTCGAGGGCCGCATGGACCCGGCGCTGGCGCTCACCTTCCTGCTCAACCCCGACCTCATGGTGCCCCCGGACCCGGGGGACATGCCCGGCGCGGCCAACTGGACGAGCGCGCTCTGGTCGCGCGTCGAGCTGGCCTCGGGCGCCCAACGCGCGGGGTACGCGGCGGCGGTCTACGGCTCGTTGTCGGCCGTGGTGACCCTGATCCGCCAGCGCGGGGTCTGGGCCACACAGCGGGAGTCGCTGCGCCGGGAACACCACTCGTTGGCCGCTGAGGCCACCGAGGCGGGGCAGATCTCCAGGATCAGGTCCATGTTCGTGGCCGCCGCCGTGATCTTCCTCTTCCTGTCCCTCATTCTGGGCGTGGCCCTTAACGGGTCGGGGCTGGGGATGCTGTTCTTCTTGTCGTCGCTCGCTGCGGGGGGAGTCGCGCTGATCATGGTGTTCAGGGAGAACGGGAGCCTCGGGGGAAGGGTCGCGCGGGAGGCCCGTGACCTGCGTCTGCGCAACATCCCGCTCCAGGGACAGGCGCTGGCGGCGGGCCTGCGGAGCATGGACGCCGACATCCGCCGCGCCCGCGAGCTCTGCTCGCGACCGCCCCGCAAGGCCTACTGAGGCGGACCGGATCGGCCGCCACGGGGCCCGTGGCGGCCCCGTCCGCACCCCGGATCCGCGTCGGTGTCCGGCTCAGTCGTTGTCGATCAGCAGGTCGGCGCGCTCCCTGGGCGGATCGACGGCGTACAGGGCGTCCTCCTGGCGGGCCCACGAGGCACGGTGCGGGGAGTACAGCTCCGCGTCCTCCCGGCCGTCGAGCCTTCGGGCCCGGGTACGCGGACCGGCCTCGACCCACACCAGCAGATCGGTCAGGTCACGCACGGGGGAGGCACCCGAACCGCACCCCTCCACGACCAGGGTGCCCCCGCGTTCGACGAGGTCGGAGGGGAGGCCGACCCACTCCGCGCCGAACGCACCGTGCTCCCAGTCGTACCGGTGCCAGGCGGGCACGCGCCCCTCGGCCAGCGGCAGCAGCACCCACTCCCCGAGCAGCGCCGCCGCCTCGGCCAGGCCCTCCCAGCCGGGGTAGAGGTCCTCCATCGTCAACAGGGCCACCTCCTCTCCCCGGTCCGCCAGGGAAAGGCACACCCGGGCAGCCACGGTGCTCTTGCCCGACCCCGAACGCCCCTCCACCGCCACGACCCGCACGCGCGGGCCCCTGCGGGCGGCGCCCAGAACCGCCCCGGCCACGTGCTCCGCCCATCCGGGACGGTCGGTGCTCACCCTCGCCATGACACCGAACCTAGGGCACGCGCGCCCCGGCCCCGCCCCGACGGTGACTCCGAGGTCCGCCTCCCCGTTCAATGCTTGTAACATTCGACCGAACAAGGCCAGAGCGAGCGGACTGAAGGGGTACGCGGTGACCGAGACCGGCACGACCCCCGGATCCCAGTCCGCGCTGCGGGAGGCCAACGAGCGCCGCGTCGTGGACGTGCTGCGCCGGGACGGCACCCGCACGCAGGCCGAACTCGCCCGCGCCACGGGACTGTCGGCGGCCAGCGTCTCCAACATCGTCCGCGGCCTGCGCGCGGCCGGGACCGTGTCGGTGCGCGACGCCTCCTCCAACGGGCGCAGGGCCCGGGCGGTCACACTGTTGCGTCCCCCGGGCACGGTCGTCGCCGTGGAGTTCGAAACCGACCGCGTACGCGTGGCGGTGGGCGACAGTGAGGGCAACCTGCTGGCACGCGAGTCCATCGCCTACGAAGTGGCCGCAGACGCCGAGCGGGCCGTCCGCCGGGCCGCCTGGCTGACAGAGACCACCCTGTTGGGCGCCCGGATCGACCTGGGCACCGTGGCCTCCGTGGTGGCCTCCGTGCCGGGGCCGATCGCCCCCGACACCGGTGAGGTCGGCGCCATCTCGTGCCTGGCCCGGTGGGCGGGCTTTCGCCCCGCCCAGGCGCTGGGAGAGCGGCTCGGCCTGCCCGTGCGGGCCGAGAACGACGCCAACCTCGCCGTGGTGGCCGAACGCGAACTGGGCGCCGCGCAGGGCGCCCACCACGTCATCCAACTGGTCCTCGGCGAGGGCGTGGGGGCGGGCATCGTCATGTCCGGCCAGCTCTTCCGGGGCGCGGGCGGCACCGCGGGGGAGATCGGGCACATCGGTCTGGACCCGCGCGGGCAGGTGTGCCGCTGCGGCAACCGGGGCTGCCTGGAGACCTTCGTGGGCACGGGGTACCTGCTGAACATGCTGCCCCGGACCTACGACCTCGCTCCCGGCACGGACCGGACCCGCCTGCGGGAGGTGGTCGCCTCCGCGCTGGGGGAGGACCCCGGCAGCCGCCGGATCATCGCGGAGGCCGGAAGCGCCCTGGGGCAGGGGGTGGCGATCATGGCCAACCTGTTCAACCCGGACCGTGTGGTGGTCGGCGGCGATCTGGCCGGTGCGGGTGACCTCCTGCTGGACCCCATGCGCCGGGCGATGGAGCTGGGGACCCTGGGTGGTGCCCTGGCCCAGCTCGAACTGGAGACCACCGCTCTGGGCGAGGACGCGGCGATCCGCGGCGCGCTGCTCACGGCCGCTCACAGCCTGCGCTGATCCCCGGGGCCCGTTCGTTCCCCTGTGAAGGTCTTTCACACGCGTGGGCCGCACGCCCCGCAGGGCGCCCGCCTTGTACACAAGCGTCCTGGCCTGCACCTATTTTGATTTCAGCTCATGAACCCAAGACTCGTAATGTTTCGGTTATGTGTTCAACAGTTGACGGCAAGGTGGACGCGGGGTTCTACTTCACACCATCGATCGCGCATTCTCATCCGCGCTGGTTCCGCAAGAGAGGCCCCCCGCGTTGACCACAAGACGCTCCCCACTCCGTCGCCCCACCGCCACCCTGGGCGTCGCCGCCGCCGGTGCGGCCCTGGCCCTGTTCGCCACCGCGTGCGGTTCGCTCACCACGGACGACTCCGCCGGTGAGACCCAGACCCACAGCATCGAGGAGGGCTTCCACGTCGGTCTGCTGCTCCCCGAGCTCCAGACGGCCCGCTACGAGGCCTTCGACAAGCCCTACTTCGAGGAGGCGCTGGAGAACCTCTGCCCCAACTGCGAGCTCTCCTACGCCAACGCCGACCAGGACATCGACAAACAGCAGACCCAGGCCCAGGCGATGCTGACCTCCGGGGTGGACGTCCTCGTCCTCGGCGCCGTCGACTCCGAGGCCGCCGCCGGGACCGTGAGCGAGGCACGCGGGCAGGGGGTCCCGGTCGTGGCCTACGACCGCCTCGCCCAGGGGGGCGTCGACACCTACGTCTCCTTCGACAACTTCCGGGTCGGCCAGGTCCAGGCCGAGGCGCTGCTCGGCGCCCTCGAAGAGGAGGGGACCGCGGGAGAGGGCCAGATCGTCATGATCAACGGCTCCCCGACCGACCCCAACGCGGGCGACTTCAAGGCCGGCGCCCACGAGATCTTCGAGGGCCAGGTCGAGATCGGCCAGGAGTTCGACACCCCCGACTGGTCTCCGGACGAGGCCAACAGCCAGATGGAGGGCGCCATCACCTCCCTCGGTCTGGACGAGATCGTCGGCGTGTACTCGGCCAACGACGGCATGGCGGCGGGCATCATCTCCGCCCTGCGCAGCGCCGGAGTCTCCGTGGAGGACCTGCCGCCGGTCACCGGTCAGGACGCCGAGCTGCACGGCATCCAGCGCATCATTTCCGGTGAGCAGTACATGACCGTCTACAAGGCCATCCGCCCCGAGGCCGAGATCGCCGCCGCCATGGCCGTCTCCCTGGCCACCGGCGACGACCTCGAATCCGGCGAGCACACCGTCACCGAGGTCGAGGACGCCGACGGCGAGATGGTCGACTCGATCCTGCTCGACCCCGTCGCGGTCACCGTCGACGACATCGCCGACACGGTCGTCTCCGACGGCTTCTACACCATCGAGCAGATCTGCACCGACGACTACGCCGACTTCGACTTCTGCAAGGAAGCCCTCTAGCCAGGCCCCACGTCCGGGCCGCCCCATCGTCCGAGGCGGCCCGGACGCGACGCCCCGCGAGGCCGGGCCGCGCGCGGAGCAACCGGCCCCCTTCGGGGCGAGAGAGAGAAACAGGCACATGAGTACACCCGTCCTGGAACTGTCCGGGATCTCCAAGACCTTCGGGGCCGTCAAGGCCCTCTCCGAGGTCGACTTCCAGGTCGACCCCGGGGAGGTGGTCGCCCTGCTCGGGGACAACGGCGCGGGCAAGTCGACCCTCGTCAAGGTCATCGCCGGGGCCCACCCGGCCGACAGCGGCGGAACCATCCACTGGGACGGCACGCCGGTCACCATCGGGGCGCCCGCCGACGCCCAACGCCTCGGAATCGCCACCATCTACCAGGACCTCGCGCTGTGCGACAACCTGGACATCGTCGGCAACCTCTTCCTTGGCAACGAGCGGCTCCACTTCCCCGGCACCCTCGACGAGGTCGAGATGGAACGGCGGGCCGTGGAGCTCCTCGACTCCCTGTCGGTGAGCATCCCCGACCTGCGCGTGCCCGTCGCCGCCCTCTCCGGCGGTCAGCGGCAGATCATCGCCATCGCCCGGTCCCTCCTGGGCCAGCCCCGCGTGGTCATGCTCGACGAACCCACCGCCGCGCTGGGCGTGGCTCAGACCGCGCAGGTCCTCGACCTGATCGAGCGACTGCGCGACCAGGGCCTGGGCGTGGTCCTGATCAGCCACAACATGGCCGACGTCCGCGCCGTCGCCGACCGGGCCGTCGTGCTCCGCCTCGGCCGCAACGCGGGCGACTTCCCCATCGCCTCGACCAGTTACGAGGAGATCGTGGCCGCCATCACCGGCGCCTCGGACAACCCGGTGACCCGTCGATCCACCCGTACCGGCTCATCGGCCACGGCCACGAAGGACAAGGAATGAGCCAGCAGACACACGTCTCCCAGGGCGACGACACCTCCGTTCCGGCGAGCGGTCCCCGGCGCGACCCACGCCTGCTGGCCACCGTCGCCTCGCCCGGCGGATGGCTCCGGGCCCTGCGCCGCAATCTCCGGGGCGGAGAGCTGGGCGCGGCCCCGGTCATCGTCGGTCTCCTGCTGATCGCCGTCGTCTTCCAGTCGATGAACGACCGGTTCCTGTCCCCGCAGAACCTGTCCAACCTCACCGTGCAGATCGCCGCGATCGGCCTCATGACCACCGGCGTCATCATGGTCCTGCTGCTCGGTGAGATCGACCTGTCCATCGGTTCGGTCGCCGGACTGTCCGCCGGGGTGCTGGCGGTCCTCGCGGTCCGGCACGGCTGGTCCGAGTGGGCGGCCATCGGCGCGGCCGTGGGCGTGGGCCTCCTGGTGGGCCTGCTCCACGGGTTCGTCTTCGCGAAGATGGGCGTACCGGCCTTCGTGGTCACGCTCGCGGGCCTGCTCGGCTGGCAGGGCGTGCACCTGTACCTGATGGGCGGGGACGGGAGCATCAACACCAGCTCCAGCGGTCCCATCGCGATGCTCACCCAGACCTACTTCGTCCCGGTCGTGGGCTGGTTCCTGGTCCTGGTGGCCCTGGCTCTCTACCTGGTGTCCGTGCTGGTCGTGGAGGGCAGGCGCCGTTCGGCGGGGCTGCCCTACAAGCCGGTGACCGAGGTGCTGTTCCGGACCCTCCTGCTGGCCCTGCCGCTGGCGGGCGGCGTGTGGGTGCTCAACCAGTACAAGGGCGTGCCGCTGGCCTTCCTCATCTTCGTGGGCTTCGTGGTGGTGCTGGACCTGGTGCTGCGCAAGACCCGCTACGGACGCATGGTCTACGCGGTGGGAGGCAGCTCGGAGGCGGCGCGCCGGGCCGGCATCAACGTGGACCTGATCCGGATCTCCGTCTTCGGGATCGCCTCCACCCTGGCGGCCCTCGGCGGTGTCATGCTGGTGTCCCGCAACTTCGCGGCCAGCGTCTCCACAGGCGGTGGCGCCGAACTGATGATGGCCATCGCGGCGGCGGTGATCGGCGGCACCAGCCTGTTCGGCGGGCGCGGCAACGCCTACTCGGCCCTGCTCGGCGGCCTGGTGCTGGGCGCCATCACCTCGGGCCTGCTGCTGCTCCAGATGGACACCTCGGTGCGCTTCATGATCACGGCGGCCGTCCTGCTGATCGCGGTCGTTCTCGACGCGCTCTCGCGTCGGGGACGCAAGACCCACGCCAGGGGCGGTGCCTAGCCAGCCCCCACACGTTCCCCTCCCGGAGCGGCGGACCCGGGTCCGCCGAAAGGCCCGGGCCGGTTCCCACTCCCACCGGTCCGGGCCCGCCGCGTGTGCGTGCGCGGGCGGAACAGCGTCATCACGCCACCGTTCTGGCCCGAAGGCCCGCCGCGTGCGCGTGCGCGTGCACGGGCGTGTGAGGTGTGTCGCTTTGTCGGCTTCGTGCGCGAGGGTGCGTTGTGCGTGGGTTGACCGGCCACGCCGCCGCGGAGCGGGGGAGCGCTCCACGATCCCGAATTCTCCCCTGACCGTCCGGAGGCATCCGGGCTGACCTGCCCGGACACGGTCACGCTCCCGGGGCTTCGGCGGTTGGCCCGCAGGGGCGCCGTGACGCAGGGCACTCCCGTGCCCGGAGACCTTGGTCCCGGGGCCCGTGGGGCCGAAGGTCCCGAGGTCAGGGGCGGAATCGGAGCCCTCAAAAGCACTGTTAGGTTCGCCGCGTCCCTCGACCCAGCACCCGTGCGCCCGGCGTCCGCCCCCTTCGCCGAGCACGGGGTCCAGCCAGGAGAACCATGCGCAAGATCCTCGTCGTCGGTGCCGGACAGTCCGGGCTCCAGCTCGCCCTCGGACTGCTCGCGGAGGACTACGACGTCACTCTCGTCGACCCCCGGGAACCCGAGGAGGTCCGGGCGGGGCGGGTGATGTCCACCCAGTGCCTCTTCGGACCGGCCCTGCGCCGCGAACGCCGCCACGGCCTGGACTTCTGGGGAGACCGGGCACCCGACATCACCGGGGTCGGCGTACGCGTGGCCGCGGACGGGGGAACCGCGCCCGAGGTTGACTGGGTGGGGCGCCTGGACGAGCCCGCGCGTTCGGTGGACCAACGCCTGAAGCTGGCGGTGTGGGCGGAGCTGTTCGCCCAGGGCGGCGGCCGTGTGCTCCGCCACCGGGTCACCCCCCACGACCTGGTGTCCCTGAGGGCGGACCACGACCTGGTCGTCATCGCGGCCGGTCGCGGCGAACTGGCCGGGCTCTTCCCCCGCGACGAACGCCGCTCACCCTTCACCGCACCCCAGCGCGTGCTGTCCCTGGCCTACGTCACCGGTGCCGACCCGCACCCCCACGGTCCCGTCATGGGCCGCACGGCCGTTCCCGGCGCGGGCGAACTCCTCACCCTGCCCACCCTCTCCGTGAGCGGCGTCTGCCAGTCCCTGATGGTGGAGGCCGTGCCCGGCGGGCCGCTCGACCACCCCCTGCCGCGCGGTGCCACCAGCGAGGAGGTGCTCGACGCCCTGCTGGGGATCCTGCGTCGCCACGCCCCCTGGGAACACGAGCGTTTCACGCACGCCCGACTGGCCGACCCCCTCGCCGCCCTCCACGGCGCCCACACCCCGGTCGTGCGCGAGCCGGTCGCCCGGCTGACCGACGGCACCCCGGTCCTGGGCATGGCCGACTCCGTGGTCAACAACGACCCCGTCACGGCGCAGGGAGCCAACATGGCCTCCCTGAGCGCCGACGTGTACCGCCGCGCCATCGTCGACCACGGGACGCGACCCTTCGACGAACGCTTCATGCGCGCTGCCTTCGCCGCCTACTGGCGCCACGCACGGCAGGTCACCGCGTGGAGCAGGGTGATGCTCACCGGACCGCACCACGTGTGGGAGCTGTACCGCCTGGCGGACCGGCACCAGCCCACCGCCGACCGGTTCGCCAACGCCTTCGGTGACCCCGCAGGGCTCATCGACTGGTTCCTGCACCCGGAGCGGGCGACTGCCTACGTGGACGACGTGCGACGGAGCGCGTCCGCGACGTCATCCCATGTCCCTATCTCCTAATCCCGATCGGGCTGAGGGGGATATAACGTCGTCCCCCTCATGTTCGCTGATCTCCTCACACCCACCGCCCACGCCCTGTTCGGGCAGATCGACGCCTGGGTCTTCCTGCTGGTGGCGGCCACCGCCGTCCTGGCCGGAGCGGCCATCCAGAGCATGGTCGGACTCGGCCTCGGGCTGGTCGCCGCCCCGGTGATCTCCTTCCTCGACCCCACGCTCATGCCCGGCTCGCTCCTGATCGCCGTGATCATCCTGCCGATGTTCACCCTCGTCCAGGAGTGGCGCCACGTGGACTGGCGCGGCCTCGCCTGGGGGCTGCCCGCCCGATTGCCCGGCACCGTCCTGGCGGTGTGGGTGGTGGCGGTCCTCGAACCCCGCGCCCTCGCCGCGGTGGTCGGCGTCATGGTGCTCGTGGCCGTCGCCCTGACCGTGCGGTCCTTCCGGGTGCGCATCACCCCGGTCTCCCTGGTCGCGGCGGGCACCCTCTCCGGGTTCGCGGGCACCGCCACCTCAGTGGGCGGACCACCCATGGCCCTGCTCTACCAGCACGAACCACCCGAGCGGGTGCGGGCCACCCTGGCCGCGTTCTTCCTGCTCGGCGGTGCCCTCTCCCTGCTCTCCCTCGGGATCGGCGGGCAGTTGGACGCTCGCACCGCCGCCGCGGGGATCGCCGCCGTTCCCTGTGTGGGCCTCGGATTCCTCGTCGGCAACGGGGTCCGTCGTTGGGTCGATCCGGGACGCATGCGGACGGCCCTGCTGTGTGTGGTGACCGTCTCCGCGATCGGCCTCCTCACACAGGCCGCGCTCGGCTAGCCTCGGCAACTCGGGTGTTCTGCGGTAAAGCCGCTCCCAAGAGGGAGTAATCTACGCCGAAACCTCCGTGGCGGGAGTCGTCCCGGCGGAGTCCGCCGGAATCGGTCACGCCCTTATGTCGGGGGTACCGTCAAAACCGTAGCCTCTGGGGCGACGCCGGGTGTGACCCGGGGGCGAAGGCCCATAAACTCGGGTATACCTGCCGGTAGCCAAGCTCGGCCCACGTCAGGGGCCGGAGCGGGCATACGTAACGTGGACACGCTGGACGAGGGGACTGACGAGACAGTGACACTGTTCGAGTCGATACACAATCCGGAAGCGCTCAAGAAGCTCCCGGCCGACCAGCTCCCTGCGCTGGCCCGGGAGATCAGGGACTTCCTGGTCGACTCCTGCTCCCAGACCGGGGGACACCTCGGTCCCAGCCTCGGCGTCGTCGAGCTGAGCATCGCGCTGCACCGGGTCTTCGACTCACCGAAGGACCCCATTCTCTTCGACACGGGGCACCAGGCCTACGCGCACAAGGTCCTCACCGGGCGCCACGACTTCAGCGATCTGAAGTCCGAGGGCGGCCTGTCCGGCTACCCCTCCCGCGCCGAGTCCGAGCACGACTTCATCGAGAACTCCCACGCCTCCACATCGCTGTCCTACGCCGACGGCATGGCCAGGGCCAACGAGGTACAGGGCCGCACCGACCGGACCGTGGTCGCCGTCATCGGAGACGGCGCCCTCACCGGAGGCATGGCCTGGGAGGCCCTCAACAACATCGCCGAGCGCAAGAACCGGCGCCTGGTCATCGTCGTCAACGACAACGGCCGCTCCTACTCGCCCACGATGGGCGGCCTGGCCGACCACCTCTCCTCGCTGCGCATGGCCCCCGGCTACGAGCAGGCCCTGGACCTGGCCAAGAACACCCTCAACCGCACCCCGGTGGTCGGGCAGCCCCTCTACGAGGCCCTGCACGGCCTCAAGAAGGGCCTCAAGGACACCATCCAGCCGCAGATGATGTTCGAGGACCTCGGCCTGAAGTACCTCGGCCCCATCGACGGACACGACGAGCCCGCCGTGGAGAAGGCCCTGCGCCGGGCCCGCGACTTCGGCGGACCGGTGATCGTCCACGTCATCACCCAGAAGGGCAAGGGCTACGCCCCGGCCGAGAACCACGACGAGGACCAGTTCCACGCCCCCGGCCCGTTCGACATCGACACCGGTGCGGCCAAGCCCGGCCCCAAGGTCGAGAAGTGGACGTCGGTCTTCGCCGAGACCATGGTGGAACTGGCCGGGGAGCGTGAGGACATCGTCGGCATCACCGCCGCGATGCTCCACCCCACAGGCCTCAACAAGTTCGCCGACGCCTACCCGGACCGCGTCTTCGACGTCGGCATCGCCGAACAGCACGCCACCACCGCCGCCACCGGCATGGCGATGAACGGCCTGCACCCGGTGGTCGCGGTCTACGCGACCTTCCTCAACCGCTGTTTCGACCAGGTGCTGATGGACGCCGCCCTGCACCGCCAGGGCGTCACCTTCTGCCTGGACCGCGCGGGCGTCACCGGCAACGACGGCGCCAGCCACAACGGCGTGTGGGACATGTCCATCCTCCAGGTCGTCCCCGGGCTCCGCCTGGCCGCACCGCGTGACGCCGTCCGGCTGCGCACCCTGCTGCGCGAGGCCGTGGCCGTCGAGGACGCCCCCACCGTCGTGCGCTACCCCAAGGGCGCGGTGGCCGAGGAGCTCACCGAGATCGGCAAGGTCGGCAGCATGGACCTTCTGCGCCGCGCCACCGACGGCGGTCACGGCAAGGACCTCCTCATCGTCGGGGTGGGCACCATGGCGCAGGTCGCCTGTGAGGTGGCCGACCGCATGGCCGACCAGGGCATCGGCGTCACGGTCATCGACCCCCGCTGGGTCAAGCCGCTGGACGAGGCGCTGGTGGCCGAGGCCGCCGAGCACTCCGTGGTGGCGGTCGTCGAGGACAACGGCCGCACCGGTGCCGTCGGCGACGCCGTGGCCCGCCTGCTGCGCGACCACGACGTGGACGTGCCCGTGCGGACCTTCGGCATCGAGCAGGAGTTCCTCGACCACGCCAAGCGCGACCGCATCCTCCAGCAGCAGGGGCTGACCCCGCAGGAACTGTCCCGCAAGCTCACGGAAACCGTCTCCCGCCACACCGAGCTGGGCGGAACCCGGCCCGAACTGGCTGACGAGAAGGCCTGACCCACACCCTCCTGGCAGCACTGGATCTGACACCGGTGCTGCCAGAATGGGTTCATGACCGACCAGCCCAGCGCCCAGGACGAGACTCCGCTCAGGGTGGCCGTGATCGGCTCCGGCCCGGCCGGTGTCTACGCCGCGGACGCCCTCACCCGCCAGCGCCGGGTACCGGTCCGGGTCGACATCGTGGACCGGCTGCCCACCCCCTACGGCCTCGTCCGCTACGGGGTGGCCCCCGACCACACCAAGATCAAGGGCGTGGCGCGGACGCTGCGCAGGGTCCTGGAGCACCCGCACGTGCGGTTCGTCGGCGGGATCGAGTTCGGCACCGACCTCACGCGCGCCGACCTGTCGCGCTCCCACCACGCCGTCGTCTACGCCACCGGGGCCAGTGTGGACCGCCGCATGGGCGTGCCAGGTGAGGACCTGCCCGGCAGTGTCGCCGCCACCGACTTCGTCAACTGGTACTGCGGTCACCCCGACAACCAGTGGGAGGACTTCGGCCTCGACACCGAGGAGGTCGCGGTGGTCGGCGCGGGCAACGTCGCCCTCGACGTGGTGCGCGTCCTGGCCAAGACCGCCGACGAGCTCCGGCACACCGACATCCCCCAGACCGTCCTGGAAGTGCTCGCCGCCAGCCGGGTCCGTACGATCCACCTCCTGGCCCGCAGGGGCCCGCTCCAGGCCAAGTTCACCGCGCCCGAACTCCGTGACCTGATGGAGCTTCCCGGTGTGGACGTCGTGGTGCGCCCCGAACAGGTGGACATCGACCTCACCGAGATCGGCACCCGGAGCCCCGAGCTGCGTGAGGTCTCCCGGGCGGCACGCACCAACCTCAGGCTTCTGCGGGAACTGGCCGAGCGTGTCCCGGAGGGGCGTGCGCGCCGCGTCGAACTGCGCTTTTGGACGCGGCCCGAGGAGATCCTCGGTACGGACCGGGTGAACGGCCTACGCGTCGGGCACACCCGGCTCGACCCGGAGGGCCGCCTTGAGGGAACCGGTGAGCACGAGGTCCTGGACGTCGGCATGGTGCTGCGCTCGGTCGGGTACGCGGGTGTGCCCCTCGAAGGCGTGCCCTTCGATCCCGGTGCCAGGACTGTGCCGAACGAGGCGGGCCGGGTGCTGGACGCCCGGGGCGGGCCGGTGCCCGGCGACTACGTGGCGGGGTGGATCAAACGCGGCGCCACCGGGGTGATCGGCACGAACAAGTCGGATGCCGCGGGGACCGTCCGCGCACTTTTGGAGGACGCCCCGCTGCTCCGCGAGTCCGTTCCCGACCCTGTCGCCCTGGAGCGGGTCCTGGACGACCGGGGGCTGCGGCACAGCGACTACGAGGGCTGGCTGCGCATCGACACCGCCGAGGCCGACCACGCGGCAGACCTGGAGCGGGGGGAACGCGTGAAGTTCAGGGACTGGGACGCCTACCGGAGGATCCTGGGGCAGGACTGAGTCAGGTGACGTCCCCGGCGGAGGCGTCGTAGGTGTTGCAGCCGCCCACCGTCGGGCTGGTGTAGCCCGACTCCAGCCAGTACGCGCGGTTGGCCGCGCTGCCGTGGGTGTCCAGGTCGCCACCACCGTTGAAGTGCAGGTTGACCACGTCCAGGGCGTCGCCCTCGGGGTCGGTCAGGCCGCGCAGCCCCACCCCGGCCATGCACTCGGCCTGGAGTTCCGTGCGGCGCAGGGTGTCCAGTTCGTCGGCTTCGCTGCCCGCGCTGCGACGCAGGTCGTGGGAGATGCTGAGGATGCCGGTCGCGTACTGCACGTGGTGCGCGTACTCGTGGCCCATCAGCGCGAGCCACACGTCCGCCTGGTGGGTGTCGGGGATCTGCTCGCCGACCTGGCGCACGTTCGGCAGGACCACGGTGATCAGGCCCCGGTCGCTCTCGTAGTAGGCCAGGGTGAAGGAGTCCTCGCTGTCCGTCTCCAGGGACTCGTCGGTGACGGTGATCTCGGGCAGTTCGGGGTCCAGCCCGAGCTCGCCCATGACCGGCGCCCACAGTTCGTTCAGGCAGGTCCCGGCCTCGTTGGCGAACGCCTCCCAGGAGTCGTCCGAGTCGGTCCGCAGTTCCGGCAGGCCGCAGTCGACGGGTTCGGGCATGGGCACGTCGTAGAGCGGGTGGTCGACGATGTCGACCTGACCCGGGTTCGGCTGGGCGTGCAGGGTGCTGTCGTAGAACGACGTCAGGTCGGTGCCACCGGTGGACACCTCCTCCTGCGGGGTGTTCACCGCGATGACCACGCTGGCGACGAGCGAGACCAGGGCGACCGAGGCCGCCGAGAACGCACCCACCAGCACCGCCCGGCCCCTGTCGCGCGGAGGCCGTGGCGGCACCCCCCACTGCGCAGGGCCCTGGTGCCACTGCGGCTGCGGGAAGTGCCCGGGATGCTGGTGAGGAGGCGCCCCTGGCGGCACGTTGCCGGGGAACTGCGCCGGGCGGGGCTGTCCCTGCCACCCGGGAGCCTGGTGCGTCGGCTGGGGCCACCACTGGTGTTGCGGAACCCGCGGCCCGTGCGGGGCCGACTGCCCCGGGGCGGCCTGTGGTCCCGGCGGCGCCCACGGCGCCTGCGGGGCGTGTGGCGGCTGGGGCCCGTACGTCGGGTTGTTCGGGTGCGCTTGGCGACCGGAGCGCGGCGGCTGTCCCTGGGGGGTTCCGGGCGCCTGGTGACCGGGGGCCACGGGCGGTCCCGGCGCCGGCCCGGGCCGCTGGTCCTGTGGCGCCTGGATGGGTCTCAGGTGCCCTTGGGTGACCTGTGGAGCGTGCGGCAGGCGGGATTCCTGGGAGGCGTCGCCCGGTGCTGTCTGGGGACCCTGAGGCGGCTGCGGTGTCTGTGGGGCGAGCCTGGGTTCCTGGTGTCCCAGTGAATTGGGGGGCACCTGAGGAGTCTGTGGGGTGTGCGGCGTGGCCGAGGGGCCCGGAGCGTTGGGCGGCCGGGTCCTGGGCGGGGGAGGGGCGTCGTGGCCGACCCTGTCCGGTCGTTCGGGCGGTCGCTGGTGGGCGCCGGTCCGGTCCGGGTGGGGAGGATTCTCCCCGGGCTGGTCAGCTCCGGTTCGGTTCTCCACGGGATCGTCCTCGTCTTCGCGCCTACACGGGAGCGGCGTGCCGGATTCGTACCAACGAATCCGGCAATATCCGCAGACCTCCAGTATGGGGCTTGAACGGGTGGGTCCCGGTCAGGTGCCCCCCGCCTGCTGGGGCGGGGAATAGCGAACCCCGAGGTCCTTCGCCATGTTCTGAAGCTCGGACTCGAAGAATGGTTCCATGTCCCGCACGACGAAACTCAGATGTTGGAACACTTCCATGCAGACCACCCCATAGAGGCGCACCCAGCAAGCGGTGAGTACCATGACGGCACCCTCGGAGATATCGGGTGAGGTGACCCCGACGGATTCGGCGAAGGAACGCAGTTCCGGGCGGAGCGCGTTCGGGATCTCCTCGTCGGCTGGCAGCGGGAAACGTTCCTCCGAGACCAGTCGGTCGAAGAGGGTGAAGAACGTGGAACCGAAACGACGGCCCGCCTCCAGGGCGCGGGAGATGTCGGCCTCGGGGTCCAGGCGGGTCCTCGGCCCGAACATCACCGAGAACTCCGCCTGATGGGTGATGGCCCAGTTCCGGAAGGCGCGCAGTGAGACGAGGATGCGGCCGTCGGTGTCCTCCACGGGCATGCTCGCGTCGGCGGCGGAGACCACGTCGGCCAGCTCCTCGTACATCTCAGCTGTGATCAGCACGAGCAGCGCGTCGATCCCCGGCACGTAGCGGTACAGGCCGGGCGCGGTCATGCCCATCTCACGGGCGATCGCGCGCAGGGACACCCCGACGACCCCGAACTCCACGAGGTGTCTGCGGGCGATCTCCTTGATCTCGGCGAGTGTGGCTTCGCGCACACGTTCGCGGCGGCTGAGGGTGCCCCCGGCCCGATGCTCGCTTGTGACCGGCGGTTTCGTCATGTGCTGCGGTACACCCCGTCTCACGCGCCAGGGTCGAGGCGCTCTCGTTCTCTAGGCGATATTGACATCGTAATGCCTGCACGCTTTAGTGAACACCGTTAGCAAACAGTGTTCACGAACATGACGAGTGTTCGCTTGAAAGGGCGGCCCATGCCGACACACACGGGGATCTTCGGCCGACTGGGGCTCGGTGCCCACCGGGGCCGATGGTGGATTCTGGCGCTCACGGGGCTCTTCGCGGCCTTCTCCGTGGTGTGGGGGCTCGGCGTCTTCTCGGACGTCAGCCAGAGCGGGTTCGAGGACCCCGACTCGGAGTCCTCACGGGCCATGGACGTGCTCCAGGAGGAGCTCGGGCACGACGACATCGACGTCATCGCGGTCTACCGCAGTGACGAGATGACGGTGGACAACCCGACCTTCGCCAAGGCCGTCCAGCGCATCGCCGACGACCTGCCCGAGGACGTCGTCACCGGGTACGACCTGTACCTGGACGAGGAGCTGTCGGAGGTCGAGCGCGGCATGCTCGTGTCCGAGGACATGCACTCGACCTACGTGCCGGTCACCCTCGCGGGCCAGACGCACGACGAACGTCTGCACCAGTTCGAGGCTGCGGCGCGCGCCCTGGAGTCCGGGCCGCTGGAGACCCACCTGGGCGGCCCGATCGCCGTCGAGCACGAACTCTCCGAAACAGCGGAGAGCGACATCATCCGCGCCGAGCTCATCACCCTTCCGGTCCTGCTCCTGCTGCTGGTCCTGATCTTCGGCGGTCTGGTCGCCGGGTTGGTGCCGCTCGCGGTCGGAGGCCTGGCGATCCTCGGTTCCCTCACCGTGCTGCGCGCCCTGACCTCGGTGACCGAGGTGTCGGTCTTCGCCATCAACGTCGCCACCTTGCTGGGCCTGGGGCTGGCGATCGACTACGGGCTGTTCATGGTCAGCCGTTTCCGCGAGGAGCTGGGCCGGGGACGCACCGTCCCGGACGCGGTGCGCCGCACTGTCGACACGGCCGGTAGGACGGTCGCCTTCTCCGGTGTGACGGTGGGCATCGCCTTCGCTGGCCTGTTGTTCTTCCCGCAGCCCATCCTCAAGTCCATCGGCTTCGGCGGCATCGCCGTGGTGGCCTTCGACCTGATCGCCGCCCTGGTGTTCCTGCCCGCCCTGCTGGCGGTGGTCGGCCGCCGGATCGACCGGCTCAGACTGCCCCTGCCGCGTCGGACCGTGACCGGCGTGATCGACGAGAACGCGGGGGCCTGGGCGAGGTTCGCCCGCACCGTGATGCGCGGCCCCGCAGTCTCCCTGGTCGCGGTCGGCTGTGTCCTGGTGGCCTTCAGCTCCGGCCTGGCCTCCACCCAGTTCGGCTCCACCGACCAGCGCTACCTTCCGGTCGACGCCTCCAGTCGGATCGGCACCGAGTCGATGGCGGAGGACTTCCCCGCCGGGCAGGTCGGCAGGCTGCACGTGGCGGTGCGCGGTGACAGCGACGAGGGGCAGCTCGACGAGTACGTGGAGCGCCTCGACGCCCTGCCCGGCGCGGTCCGCACGAGTGTCGCCCGGACGGCGGAGGGCGTCGCGCACGTGGAGGTCGCCTACCAGGGCGCCACGGACGACCCCGAGGTGCAGCAGCTGGTGCGCGACGTGCGCGCCGACCCCGGGCCCGAGGGGGCCGAGGAGACCCTCGTGGGTGGCGTGGCCGCCATGCAGCTGGACAACCTGGACGCGATCGTGCAGGAGGCTCCGAAGACGGTCGCGTTCATCATCGGTTCCACGCTGGTCCTGCTCTTCCTCGCCTTCGGTTCCGTGGTGCTGCCGGTCAAGGCGGTCCTCATGGGGGCGTTGTCGCTGGGCGCCTCGCTGGGCGTGGTGATCTGGGGTTTCCAGGAGGGGCTCTTCGCCGGGCTGCTCGGCTTCGACGCGGTGGGCACCATCGACCCCACGTACCTGGTGCTCATCACGATCGTCTCCTTCGGGTTGGCGATGGACTACGAGCTGTTCCTGCTGAGCCGGGTGCGGGAGGAGTACCTGCGCAGCGGGGACAACACCCGCTCGGTGGCCCTGGGCCTCCAGCGCACCGGCCGGATCATCACCAGCGCCGCCCTGTTGCTGGGTGTGGTGCTCGTGGCGATGGGTACCTCCGGTCTCCTCTTCCTGAAGATCATCGGTATCGGGCTCGCGCTCGCCGTGCTGGTGGACGCCACGCTGGTCCGGGCGGTCATGGTGCCCGCCACCATGCGTCTGCTCGGCGACTGGAACTGGTGGCTGCCGCGTCCGCTGCGGTGGTTGCACGACAGGATCGGCATCTCCGAGGGCGGTGACGACGAGGAGGCGACCGCTCCCGTCGAACAGCGGGAGAAGGTGACCGCGGGCGTCTGACCAGCCCCGATCGCATCCCCAGGACCCCGTCCGGCCCCGTGCCGGGCGGGGTCCCCGTGTTGCCGGGGGAGCGCTTCCCATAATCATAGTTAGTACATACGATATGTTCGCTTTATCAATCAGGGATCGGTGCACCTGACCCGGCGCCACACGCACTCTCCAGGAGAAGTCATGGCCGCCCCACCCGTCACCACCCCCGCCCGACCATCACCGCTTGCCAGGCTTGGCCGCACGGTCGCCCGCCACTCCGGTCGCGTCCTGCTGCTGGCCACGGCCGTCGCTCTCGCCGCTCTCTTCCTGGCCGCGGGAGTCCTCGACCGCCTCCAACTCAGCCGCTTCGAGAGCCCCGGCTCCGAGTCCCACCAGGTCGAACAGTCCCTGGAGGAGGGCTTCGGCACCGGCAAGCACCACTTCCTGCTGTTGGTCACCGCCCAACGGGGCACCGTCGACTCTCCGGAGGTCGTGGAGGCCGCCACCGGACTCGAACGGGAACTGGCCGCCCGTGACGGTGTCGTCGAGACCGCCTCCTACTGGTCGCGCGACGGTTCACCCGCGATGCGCTCCGACGACGCCACCCAGGCACTGGTCACCGTGCGAATGTCGGGGTCGGTCACCGAGGCCCGCACCGCACTCGCCGACATCTCACCCGACTTCACCCGCAACGACGACGCGATCCGCGTGGAGGTCGGGGGAGGCGACGAGATCTTCCGCCAGGCGGCGGCCCAGGCCCAGAGCGACTTCGTGCGCGCCGAGATCATCATCCTGCCGCTGGTCTTCGCCCTGCTCCTGCTGCTCTACCGCAGGGTCTCCGTGGCCGCGCTCACCCTGGCCATGGGGGTGTACTCGGTGGTCACCACCCTCGCCCTGCTGCGCGGGGTGGCCGCACTCACCGAGGTGTCGACCTTCGCCGCCAACCTCACTCTGGTCATGGGGATCGGGCTCGGAGTCGACTACGGCCTGTTCGTGATCACCCGGTTCCGAGAGGAGCTCGCCCGGGGCCACGGAGTTCCCGAGGCCGTGGAGCTGGCCGTGGCCCGAGCCGGGCGCACCGTGGTGTTCAGCGGCCTCACCGTGGCGATCGCGCTGTCCTGCCTGATGCTCTTCCCCTTCCCCTTCCTCCAGTCGTTCGCCTACGCCGGAGTGGGCGTGGTCCTGACCTCCGTGGTCGCCGCCCTGGTGGTTCTGCCCGCCGCGCTCGCGAGGGTGGGGCACCGGGTCCGGCCCCGCAGCGAGCCGCGCGCCGACCGGGGTTGGTGGCACGCCACCGCGCTGCGGATGACGCGCCGCCCCCTGCTCTACGGTGTGCCCGCCCTCGGCCTGGTCCTGCTGCTGGCACTGCCCGCGCTCGGTATCAACTTCGGCCTGCCCGACGCGCGCGTCCTGCCCGAGGGCCACTCCAGCCGCGACGTCCAGGAGCAGATCGAGGCGGGCTTCTCCCAGGAGGAGATGGACGCCGTGCACGTTCTGGTCGACTCCACGGACACCGCGACGGAGGAGGTCGACGCCTACGCCGCCGCCCTGTCCCGGGTGTCCGGGGTGGCCCAGGTCGACGCCCGCACCGGCACCTACCAGGACGGGCGGCTCACGATCACACCCGGGGACGCCGCCGAACGCTTCGGCCCGGAGGGGGCGACGTGGTTCTCGGTGGTGCCCGCCTCAACGGCGCTGGAGGACGCCTCCGGGTTCATCGATCTCCTCCGTGACGTGCCCGCCCCGGCCGACACCGCGATCGGCGGTTACCCGGCCGACCTCACCGACTTCGGCGACGCCCTCCTGGAACGGGTGCCGCTCGTGGTGGGGATGATCCTGGCGGTCACCTTCGTACTGCTGTTCCTGATGACCGGGAGCCTGCTCCTGCCGCTGAAGGCGATCCTGCTCAACGTGCTCAGCCTGGCGGTGATGTTCGGTGTGATCGTCTGGGTGTTCCAGGAGGGCCACCTGTCCGGTGTCCTGGGGTTCACCGCCAACGGAACCCTGGAGGTGACCTTCCCGATCCTGATGTTCTGCGTGGCCTTCGGGCTGTCCATGGACTACGAGGTGTTCATGCTGGCCAGGATCAAGGAGGAGTACGACCTGACCGGCGACACGACGTCCGCTGTGGCGGCCGGGCTCCAGCGCAGCGGCCCGCTGGTGACCGCCGCTGCCGTGGTGCTGGCCGCCTCCTTCGCGGTCTACGCGACCTCCAGCGTCCTCTACCTGATCATGCTCGCGGTGGGGATGGCGGCGGTGATCCTGGTCGACGCCACCCTGATCCGGGGCGTGCTGGTCCCGGTCACCATGCGCCTGGCCGGTCGGGCCAACTGGTGGGCTCCCGCGCCCCTGCGCCGCATGCACGCCAGGCTGGGCCTGAGCCACTGACTACTCGGTCTTGGTGACCCGGGGGTGCGCCGCCACGAGACGGCCGGACAGCTCGTGCAGGGCGGCGCGCTCGTCCTCGTTCAGTTCGGCGAAGAACGCGCCCTCCAACCGCTCGGCCTCCGCGCGGGCCCGCTCCAGTACCTCCAGGGCCCGTGCGGTGGGGGTCACGATGTAGCGCCTGCGGTCCCGGGGGTTGCGCACGCGTTCGACCAGCCCCTGCCGTTCCAGATCGTCGACGACCCCGACCATCACGTTGGGGTCGATGCCCAGGGCGCGGCTCAGCTCCTGCTGCGAGGGGTCGGCCATGGACGCCGTCGCCGCGAGCACGTGGAACTGGCGTGGGCTGACCTCCAGTTCCTCGAAGGCCGACGCGGTGGTCGCCTGGAGGAGCTCGCCGAGCTTGATCAGTCGGAACCCGGTCAGTCGCCACAGGGGGGAGACCCACCCACTCGCCTCGTTCATGGCCGCATTCTACTTTCGGCCGACCGCTCGTCCCGGGCGGTCGGCCGAATCCGCCTCAGTCCCGCAAGACCTCGTCGACGGAGTCGACGCTCAGGGCCCGGTCGAACCAGACGTCGAGTTGTCCGAGGTCGCGGCAGGCCGCGATCCGTTCCCGCGCCGCGTCGTCGGGGGACTTCCCCCGGGCCTCGAGCACACGCAGGACGGACTCGCTCTTTGCTTCGGCCCTTCCCTCGGCCCTGAGGCTCTCGGTCCAGGCACTCGTGTACTCGTAGGTGTCCGTCATCATGAGCTCCTCCAAGGCCCGCTGGCCGTTGCTGCCGGTTCCTTGGAAGCATGGTCTCGCGGACCGACCGGGTCGTCCCCTGTGACACGAAAAGGACCCGGCCCCCTGGTGGGGGGACCGGGCCCTTGGCGACCGGGGAGCCTAGAAGGCCTTCGGGGCGCCCTCGTGGAACGGCTTGCCGTTCACCTCGGTGGACACACCAACCTTGTCCAGGTACGGGGTGATGCCGCCGGTGTGGAAGGGCCAGCCCGCGCCCGTGATCAGGCACAGATCGATGTCGGCGGCCTCGGCCACGACACCCTCGTCCAGCATGATCTGGATCTCCTTGGCCATGGCGCGCAGGGCCCGGTCCAGGATCTCCTTCTCCTCGGAGGGGGAGTCCCCGCCCTTGAGGAGTTCCTTCACCTCGGGGTCGATGGTCAGGTCCGGTGCGAAGATCTCCGTCCTGCCCGCCTTGACCACGGCCTCCAGCTGCGGCGAGACCGCGAAGCGCTCCGGGAACGCCCCGTGCAGGGTCTCGGCCACGTGCAGACCGACCGCCGGGCCGACCAGCTGGAGCAGCATGAGCGGCGACATCGGCAGACCCAGCGGCGCGACCGCGCGGTCGGCCACCTCGGGCTCGGTGCCCTCGCCCACCGCGGCCAGGACCTCACCCATGAACAGGGTGAGCAGGCGGTTGACGACGAACGCCGGGGCGTCCTTGCACAGGACCGAGGTCTTCTTCAGCTTCTTGGCCGTGGCGAACGCCGTGGCCAGCGAGGCGTCGTCGGTACGGTCGCCGCGCACGATCTCCAGCAGCGGCAGGACGGCGACGGGGTTGAAGAAGTGGAAGCCCACGACCCGCTCGGGGTGCTGGAGCTTCGACGCCATCTCGGTGATGGACAGCGAGGAGGTGTTGGTCGCGAGGATCGCCTCGGGGGAGACCACGGCCTCCACCTCGGCGAACACCTGCTGCTTGACCTCCATCTTCTCGAAGACGGCCTCGATGACGAAGTCGGCGTCCGAGAAGGCGTCCTTGGTGAGCGAACCGGAGACCAGGGCCTTGAGGTGGTTGGCCTTGTCCTGGTTGACGCGCCCCTTCTTGAGGAGCTTGTCGACCTCGCCGTGGACGTAGTCCACGCCCTTGTTGAGGCGGTCCTGGTCCAGGTCGGTCATGACGACCGGCACGTCCAGGCGGCGCGCGAACAGCAGGGCCAGCTGCCCTGCCATCAGACCGGCACCGACGACGCCGACCTTGGTGACCTTGCGGGCCAGCGACTTGTCCGGCGCCCCGGCGGGACGCTTGGCGCGCTTCTGCACGAGGTCGAAGGCGTACAGGCCGGCCTTGAGCTCGTCGCTCATGATCAGGTCGGCGAGCGCCTGGTCCTCGGCGTCGAAGCCCTCGTCGCGGGTGGCGGTCTTGGCGGCGGCGACCAGCTCGACGGCGCGGGCCGGGGCCGGGGCGGCGCCGTGCAACTTGCCCTCGACCACGAAACGGGCCATGTTGACCGCGTTGTCCCAGGCCTCGCCCTTGTCGACCTCGGGACGCTCGACCGTGAGGTCACCCTTGACGACCTTCGCGGCCCAGCGCAGGGACTCCTCGACGAAGTCGGCGGGCTCGAAGATCGCGTCGGCGATCCCCATCTCGAAGACCTGCTTGCCCTTGATCATCCTGTTCTGGGCGAGCGGGTTGTCAACGATCAGCTTCAGGGCCTTCTCGGCGCCGATCAGGTTGGGCAGCAGGTAGGTGCCGCCCCAACCGGGGACCAGGCCGAGGAAGGCCTCGGGGAGCGCGAAGGCCGGGACGCCGGAGGACACGGTGCGGTACGAGCAGTGCAGCGCCACCTCGACGCCGCCGCCCATGGCCGCGCCGTTGACCAGAGCGAAGGTGGGCACGTCCAGCTCACCGAGCTTGCGGAACACGTCGTGTCCCAGCTTGCCGATGGCCTCGGCCTGCTCGCGGTTCTGGAGCGCGGGGACACCGGTGAGGTCGGCGCCGACCGCGAAGATGAACGGCTTGCCGGTGACGGCCACGGCCACGATGTCCGTGCGCGTCCTGGCCGCCTCGATCGCCGCGTCCAGGCTCAGCAGACCGCCGGGGCCGAAGGTGTTCGGCTTGGTGTGGTCATGCCCGTTGTCCAAGGTGATCAGGACAGCGGTGCCCGCGCCGTAGGGGAGCTCGACATCGCGGGAGATCGCGTTGGTGACGACCTCGTCCTTGAAAAGCTCGCGGGCTTCTTCGATGGCGGTGCTCACTTGCCCCCCTCGTAGTTGGTGTTCTCCCACAGGATGGTCCCGCCCATGCCCAGGCCCACGCACATGGTGGTGATGCCGTAGCGGACGTCGGGGCGCTCGGCGAACTGGCGCGCGAGCTGCATCATCAGACGGCCGCCGGAGGAGGCCAGCGGGTGGCCGACGGCGATGGCGCCGCCCCACGGGTTGACGCGGGCGTCGTCGTCGGCGATACCGAAGTGCTCGAGGAAGGCGAGCACCTGGACGGCGAAGGCCTCGTTGATCTCGATCAGGCCGACGTCGTCGATCGTGATGCCCTGGCGGGCGAACAGCTTCTCGGTGGCCGGGACCGGTCCGACACCCATAACCTCGGGCTCGACGCCCGTGAAGGAGAAGTCGACCAGACGCATCCTGGCTTCCAGGCCCAGCTCCTCGGCAACCTCCTCGGCCATGAGCAGCGTGCCGGTGGCGCCGTCGTTGAGACCGGCCGCGTTGCCGGGCGTCACGTTGCCGTGCGCGCGGAACGGGGTCTTGAGGCCCGCGAGCGACTCCATGGTGGTGCCAGGACGCGGCGGCTCGTCCTGGGTGGCCAGTCCGAAGCCCTTCTCCGCCGAGCGGACCAGGGTCTCGACCAGGTCGGGCTGGATCTTGCCGTCGGCATAGGCCTTGGCGACCTTCTCCTGGCTGCGCACCGCGTAGGCGTCGGCGCGCTCCTTGGTGATGGTCGGGAACCGGTCGTGCAGGTTCTCGGCGGTGTTGCCCATGACCAGCGCGGACGGGTCGACCAGCTTCTCGGAGATGATGCGGGGGTTGGGGTCGACGCCCTCGCCCATGGGGTGGCGGCCCATGTGCTCGACGCCACCGGCGATCACGACGTCGTAGGCACCGAAGGAGATGCCCGCGCCCGCCGTGGTCGCGGCGGTGAGGGCGCCGGCGCACATGCGGTCGATGGAGTAACCGGGGACGCTGCGCGGCAGCCCGGCGAGGATCGCGGCGGTGCGCCCGAGGGTCAGGCCCTGGTCGCCAATCTGGGTGGTGGCGGCGATGGCGACCTCGTCGACGCGCTCCGGGGGCAGGCCCGGGTTGCGGCGCATCAGTTCGCGGATGACGCGGACGATCAGGTCGTCGGCGCGCGTCTCGGCGTAGAGGCCCTTGCCTGACTTGCCGAACGGGGTGCGGACCCCATCGACAAACACGACATCGCGGGCAGTTCGCGACACGATGGCCCCTCCTTCTCCAAGCGTTGGGTGGACTGTATGAGCCCATGCTACTCGCCGGTAACAAATAGTGCGAGCGGCGGGGCCGATCACTTCCGAAGTAGGACGATCGCCCTACCTTCGGCGCTTGTGGGCGCACACGCGATGACGGTTACCTGTGAGTGGACACCTGACGGGGACGACACGGGGACGACGATGCCACGACCTGACACCGAACACCAGGAACTGCTCAGACGGGCGCCCAGGGCACCCCTGCGGCGACTGTGGGAGTACGCCCGGCCCCACTGGCGGATGCTCCTCGTCGGCGGTGCCCTGACGTTCCTCGGCGGCGTCACCGGGCTGGTCCAGCCGCTCATGGCCAAGTACGTGATCGACGCCCTGGGCGGCGGCGCGCCCATCTCCGGGCCGATCCTCGCCCTGCTGGCCGTGGTGCTCATCGGAGCCGTCATCGGTGCCCTGGGCTCCTTCGTCCTCGAACGCACCGGTCAGAGCGTGGTGCTCGGCGTGCGGCGCACCCTCGTGGGCCGTCTCGTCCGGTTGCGCGTGGGAGAACTCGACCGGCTCAAGCCGGGTGACCTGGTCTCGCGGCTCACCGCCGACACCACCCTGCTCCGCTCGGTCGCCACCAGCGGCATCACCAACCTCTTCACCAGCTCGGTCCTGCTGGTCGGCGGCATCGTCGTCATGGGGGTGCTCAGCCCGACGCTGCTTCTGATCACCCTGGGCATGATCCTGGCGGTCGGACTCCTCATGGGGGTCGTCCTGCCCAGGATCGGCCGCGCCACCCAGGCAGCCCAGGCCTCGCTCGGAGTGATGGGATCACTCCTGGAACGGATCTTCGGCGCCTTCCGCACCGTCAAGGCCTCCTCCGCCGAACGCGCCGAGATCGCCGACCTCGACGAGGCCGCCGTGGAGTCCTGGCGCAGGGGAGTCTCCGTGGCCGGATGGACCGCGCTGGCCGGCACGCTGTCCATGCTCGCGGTCAACACCAGCTTCCTCGTGGTGCTGGGCGTGGGCGGCGGCATGGTGGCGGCGGGGAGCATGAGCGTGTCCTCCCTCATCGCCTTCCTGCTGCTGCTCTTCTACCTCATGGAACCCATCAGCTCCCTGGTGCGGTCGGCCACCGAGCTCCAGACCGGACTGGCCGCCGTCCGCCGGATCGACGAGGTCGCCGACCTCGAACAGGAGGACCCAGGGGCCGCTCGCACCGAACCCGCCGCCGCACGCCCCGCCGAGGTCTGCCTCACCGACGTCACCTTCCGCTACCACCCCGAGCTGCCCCTGGTGCACCACGGTGTGAGCTTCGAGGCCTCGGGGCCGGGCCTGACCGCCCTGGTCGGCCCCTCGGGTTCGGGCAAGACCACCGTGTTCTCCCTGATCGAGCGCTTCTACGACGCCACCTCCGGCAGTGTGCGCCTGGACGGCACCGACGTCCGCGACTGGCCCCTCGAGGCTCTGCGCTCGCAGATCGGCTACGTCGAACAGGACGCGCCGGTCCTGGACGGAACCCTGCGCGCCAACCTCACCATGGCCGCCCCGCACGCCACCGAGGAGCAGCTCCGGAAGGTGATCCGCACCGCCCGCCTCACGGACCTGGTCGAACGCCTGCCCGACGGACTGGAGAGCCCGATCGGCCACCGGGGCGTGACCATCTCCGGCGGCGAACGCCAGCGCGTGGCGATCGCCCGTGCCCTGCTGCGCCGCCCCCGGCTGCTCCTCATGGACGAGGCCACCTCCCAGCTGGACGCCGCCAACGAGGGTGCCCTCAAGGCGGTGATGCTGGCGGCGGCACGCGACACCAACGTGATCGTCGTCGCGCACCGGTTGTCGACGGTCACCAGCGCGGAGCGGATCGTGGTCCTGGAGGCGGGTCGGGTCCGCGCGGTGGGTACTCACGCCGAACTGGTCGAACGTGACGGCCTCTACCGGGACCTGGCCGCCGGGCAGCTCATCGCCCCGGAACCGGAGGAGGACGCGGCCCCGGCCGATTCCCCCTCTCCGTTGCCGCCCGCCCGCGAACTCACCTGATCACGGAGCCCGTGTCCCGGAGGACTCAGCCGAGGGTGAGGAAGGAGGAGGCGAAGCGGTCCACGTTGAGGTGCAGGCGCTGGATGCGCTCCTCACGGGTGATGGTCTCCGCTGGCTGGATCAGCGCGGACTCCCGCTTGCCCCGCACGTAGAGCGGGCAGGCGAGGTCCGCGCACATGTACAGGCCGACCGTGTCCCCCTGCCGACCGGCCTTGCCGGGTTTGGGCGCGCTGAACAGCCGAACCCCACCGGCGGGGTGGACCGTCACACAGAACGAGCAGGTCATCGACTTGAAGAAGTTGGCCTTGCGGTTCCCGGTCGGCAGTCGCAGGGCGATCCCAAGGGGTTCCTCGCCGGAGTCGACCACCAGGTAGGCCCGGCCCGGCGCCTTGGGGTCGGTCCAACCGAGGAAGTCCGTGTCCTCCCAGTCCAGGACCGGCAGGGTCGAGGGAAAGCTCAACCGCTTGGTCTCGCCCTTGGGGCAGTTGACGAACGAGGATCGAATCTCCTCGTGGCTCAGTTCGCGCATGGCTCTCTCCGGTGGGGCTGACGACGGACGGATCATGTCAGCGCAGGGCGGGTGGACGCGAATGGATTTCGCACGTGGCTGGCTCCTTCCCCCGCCCGCGGTGCGCACACCCGGGCACGGGAAGGGGCCGGGAACCCCCATGGAGTTCCCGGCCCCGGTGAGCGTCGGGTGTGTCGCCCGGGTCAGAGCAGCGCGTTGGCCTCGCGGTGGCGACCGGCGGCGTTGTAGGCACCCGCCAGGTCGCGGCGAAGTCTCATGGTCAACCGTCTGACCTCCGGGTCGCCCGAGGAGTTGAGCGCCACCCTGTAGGCCTCGCGCAGCACCTCGACCGCCTCGTCCGCCCGGCCCGCCTGCGTGTAGGCGCGGCCCAGCCGGTGGTGCACCGCGAGGGTGTCCAGGTGGCCCTTGCCCAGGCGACGGCGGCGCCCGGCCAGCACCATGCGCAGCTGCGAGACGGCCTCCTCGTACCGGCCGGCCATGCTCTGCGCCGCGCTCATGCCCAGCCGCAGCTCCTCACGACGTTCGGTGGAGGCGACGTCCTCGATGGCCCGCGCGTAGTGGGCCACCGCGGCGTCCACCCGGCCGCTGCGGCGGTAGCACACGGCCAGGCGCATACGCGCCTCCACCGTGTCCTCGTCGGCCGGGCCGAACTGGCTCTCCCGCTGGCCGAGCAGGATCTCCCACTGCGCGGCGGCGTCGGCGGGGCAGCCCACGTCCTCCAGCGCCCAGGCGAGGTTCTCCCGGATGATCTCGGTCCGGGGGTGCTCCTCGCCGTAGACGGCGACGGCCTCGCCCAGGGCCAGCTCGAACTGCTGCACAGCGGCCTGGCGCCGACCCATCTGGGCGTACTTGGTGGCCAGGTTGTTCCGGGCGGTGATGGTGTCCGGGTGCTCGGTGCCCAGACGCTCCACCAGGGACTGGAGGGTGCGCTCCAGCGAAGCCGCCCGCGTCCCGGCCGTGGGGGCCTTGGCCACCGTGCCGGACACGGCCGTCCGCTGGGGCAGCGGTCGCTGCCCGGCCACCCTGCCCGCCGAGGCCGGTACCTGCTGGGGTACGGCGGCGGGTTCCTCGAACTGATCGTCGGAAGCGGGCATGGCGGCCTCGGTCGACTCGACCTTGGCAGAACGCGTCAACCCCGCCTCGCGTAGCAGCGCACGCCAGAACGACAAGCAGACTCACCACATTTCCCTGATCACACGAGCCGAGAGCCTTGTGAGCCCACGATTCGGTACACACCCGTTGACGAAACGGCCCTGAGTTTTCAGAGCACGTTTCTATAACTTAATCGGACAGCGGGCTATGGAACAGGCGTGAACCACCCTCGTGTTGGGGTGAGTTCAGTCACGTCTGGGTTCAAAGCGGCTGAAGAGGGTACTGATCAGCCTTTTTCAGCACCCAGGAGCGCCGTGGCGAGGGGTCCCGCAGTGAGCCCGATCTGCCAGTTCCGGGCGCCGCGTGTGCGCAGGAACTCGCCCACCGAGTCCGCGTCCACGGGCTCCGGCGGAGCCCACGCCAACCTTCGGACGGTGTCCGGCAGCAGAAGGTTCTCGGTGGGCATCACGACGTCCTCCGCGATCCCCGTCACGGTCGCCCGCGCCGCCTCCAGCCTGCGCGCCGCCTCGGGGGCGCGGTCGGCCCAGCGGTTCACCGGGGGCGGGCCGTCACCGGGCGCGTTGGGGCGCGGCAACTCCGCCTGGGGCATCTCCCGGGCCCGGTTCAGCGCCTTCATCCACGTGGTCACGTACCGGCGGGCCAGCTTGATACCGAACTGGCGGATCTTCGTCAGGTCCGTCGCGGAGCGCGGCATCGCCGTGGCCGCCTCCACGATCGCCGCGTCCGGCAGCACCCGCCCCGGGGAGATGTCGCGCTCCTGCGCGATGCGGTCGCGTTCGTACCAGAGCTCGCGCACGGCGGCCAGGGCACGCTGGTTGCGGACCTTGTGGATACCGGAGGTGCGTCGCCACGGATCGGCGCGAGGCTCCTTGGGGGGAGCGGCCAGCACGGAGTCGAACTCCTCGCGGGCCCACTCCAGCTTCCCGGTCTCCTCCAGCTCCGTCTCCAGGGAGTTCCGCAGCTCGATGAGGATCTCCACGTCCAGGGCCGCGTAGCGCAGCCAGTCCTCGGGCAGCGGGCGCTGTGACCAGTCCACCGCCGAGTGCTCCTTGGCCAGACGCACGTCGAGCAGACGCTCCACCATGAACCCGAGCCCGACCCGCTGGTAGCCCAGCAGCCGCCCGGCCAGCTCGGTGTCGAACAGCCGGTTCGGGCGCAGGTTGATCTCGGTCAGGCACGGCAGGTCCTGGTGCGCGGCGTGCAGCACCACCTCGGCGCCGTCGATCGCGGAGTTGAGCTCACTCAGGTCCGGGCAGGCGATCGGGTCGATCAGAGCCGACCCCGAGCCCTCCCGGCGCAGCTGCACCAGGTACGCGCGCTGCCCGTACCGGTACCCCGAGGCGCGCTCCGCGTCCACGGCGACGGGCCCCGAACCCGAGTTCAGAGCGGCTATGACTCCGGCCAGTGAGGCCGCGTCGGAGGTGACCTCGGGCAGGCCCTCGCGCGGCTCCCGCAGTAGGGGCGCCCTCTCCGCGTCGTCTTCGGGTTCGCGGGGGTCTGTCTTGGAGTTCAACGCGTTCGCCACACCACTACGGTATGCGCTGTCGCCACCGAACGCAGATACGGGCCCTTTCGGGATCGGCGGGCGATACCGGCCTCCCAGGTCCGGCGCCGGGGTCGGGGGCGCGTCCGAGGGGTGCTCAGGGGCGGGATCGCTGGCGTGCGATGTCGGTGACGTCCAGCGGCGGGAGCCCCGAAGCCGACGCCAGCAACGCCAGCCAGGCGTTCATGTGCCCGGACAGGTCCTCGGACTCGGGGGTCCACGAGGCGCGCATCTCGACCTCCGTGGTGGCTCCCTCGTGGGCCTTGGTGCCGAACCCCTCGGTGGTGGCCCGGGTCACCGTGCCGCTCAGGGTGTGGTGGGTTGCGCCGTGGGCCTCCAGCGCGTCGGTGAGCCAGCTCCAGGCCACCGGGCCCAGCAGGGGGTCGGTCGCGATCTCCGACTCCAGCTCGGAGTTGGCCTGGCAGACCACCCGGAAGGGGCCGGGCCAGTCGCGGGTGCCCTCGGGGTCGTACAGGACGATCAGCCGTCCCCAGGCGATCTCCTCGCCCTGGACCGAGACCTCGGCGGACACGGCGGCGGAGTGCGGCGCCAGCCGCTGGGGCGAGGGGATCTCCCGAACGGCGATCTCGGGGCGGATGAGGGGAGAGCGCAGGGCCTCGACCGCTCGCCGGAACGTCTCTTGAGCGTTCTCGGCGCTACCGACATCGGGCATGGTGGAAACGTCAGCCTTCATTTGGTGGTGATCACGCGTCCTGGCGGGGGTCGTCGGGACGTGCCCCGCCGATGGTGTGATGGTGGGCACGAAGTCGACCGTGGCACGACAGACCCGCGCGGAGTCGCAGTTCCCCCGGCGTGTCGGTGTTTTGTGATGATCTTGGGACCGCCCGGAAGTCCGTCCGACCCGGTTCGCCCCCGCCCGGCCCGGATCGTTCCCCCGACGGTGACCACCGACTACGTCGATCCGAGTGAGACCACCGGGGCGGGCATGGCACGATTCAAGGGTGACGCTTCAAGAATCTCCCTTCCTTCGCGCCTGCCGGCGCCTCCCGGTGTCCCACACGCCGGTGTGGTTCATGCGCCAGGCAGGGCGCTCCCTGCCCGAGTACCGACGGGTCCGCGCCGACGTGCCGATGCTTGAGGCGTGTGCGCGGCCCGACCTGATCACCGAGATCACGATGCAGCCGGTCCGCCGCTACGACGTGGACGCCGCGATCTTCTTCAGCGACATCGTGGTTCCGCTCAAGGCCATCGGGATCGACCTGGACATCAAGCCGGGTGTGGGCCCGGTGGTCGACGAGCCGATCCGCGACGCCAGCGGGATCAAACGCCTGCGCGAGCTCGAACCCGGTGACGTCCCGTACGTCACCGAGGCGGTCGGCCAGCTCCTGGGTGAGCTCGGTGACAAGCCGCTCATCGGATTCGCGGGTGCGCCGTTCACCCTGGCCTCCTACCTCATCGAGGGCGGGCCGTCGAAGAACCACGAGCGCACCAAGGCGCTCATGTACGGCGAGCCCGAGCTGTGGGACGAGCTCATGCGGCGGCTGGCGACCATCACCCTGGCCTTCCTGCGGACCCAGATCGAGGCCGGGGCCAGCGCGGTCCAGCTCTTCGACTCCTGGGTGGGGGCGCTCAGCGCCGAGGACTACCGTGCCTCGGTGCTGCCCTACACCTCGTGGATCTTCGGTCAGCTGAGCGAGTACGAGGTGCCGCGCATCCACTTCGGCGTGGGCACCGGCGAGCTGCTGAGCCTGCTCAGCGAGGCCGGGGCCGACGTGGTGGGCGTGGACTGGCGGGTGCCCCTGGACAAGGCCGTCCAGCGGGTCCAGCCGGGCACGGCGCTCCAGGGCAACCTGGACCCGGCCACCCTGTTCGCTCCCTGGGAGGTCGTCGCGGACCGTACGCGCGACATCCTGGCGCGGGGCCGCGCCGCCGACGGCCACATCTTCAACCTCGGCCACGGCGTGCTGCCCAGCACGGACCCGAGCATGCTCGAACGCCTCACCGCCTTCGTGCACGAGGAGACAGCCAGCTAGTACCCCCGCTGTGCGAGACCGCGGAGCTCGCGTGCAGCGCACAGTAGGGGAGGCGGCCGCTCGCATGGGTGGCGGCTCGGCCGCCACCGGCGAAAGCATCCAGAAAACACGCCGGGGCGCACCGCCACGCTCACACGCGCCGAGGCCCGGCCCCCGAGTGGGGAGCCGGGCCTCGGCGCGTTCCGGGGGGCGTCGTCCGGGTCAGCCGCGGCCCCCGTCGTCCCTCGTGTCGGGGCCCGTCTCCGTGTCCCGCGCCGGCGCGGCGGTCCGCGCGCCGTCGTTCCCGCCCGGGGCCCCGGCTCCCGGGCTGGCGACCTTCTCGGAGCCGAGCTCCCGGCGGGCCCTGCGGCGTCCGCGCCACGCCCACAGCGGCCAGGCCCCGACCACCGCGACCACCACGGCGAAGGGCAGCAGCCAGCCCACGAGCACGGCCAGCCCCTGCCCCAGGTCCACCAGCGCGCGCCACCCGCGTTCGAGGCCGCCCAGGAAACCGACGGAGTCCCGGACCGGCTCCTCCAGGTAGGTCGTCGGCGGCTGGAGGGTCAGGTGCACCGTCGAGTAGGAGGTCTGGTTGTCCAGAACCCTCAACCGGGCCTGGAGCGCCTCCAGGTCCTCCTGACGCCGCTGGATCTCACCCTCCACCCGCAGGAGGTCGTCTACGTCCCGGGCCTCCTCCAGGTAGCCGCGCAGGGTCTCCAGAGCCGTCTCGGAGGACTCGATCCGGCTCTCGACGTCGGCAACCTCCTCGGTGACGTCCTGCACGGACCGCTCCAGCATGGAGCGGTCGCCCAAGTCGGCGAGGTCCTCCAGCACGCCCTCGTAGTCCTCGTCGGGGATGCGGAGGGTCAGGCGGCCCTCGGGGTGGCCGTCCCGGGGCGTGGAGAGGCTCTCGGACTCCACGTAGCCGTCGGTGTCCAGGGTGAGCCGCTTGGCCAGCTCGGCCGCCTCGGCCACGTCCTCGACGCGCACGGTCATGTCGGCGGTGTGGACCAGTCGCCGGTCGGCGACCTCCACGTCCGTGCCACCGCCCTTGGTTCCTTCCTCCGTCTCCGAAGGGCCCTGCGCGGAGAACTCGACCCCCGCCCCCGCCCCCGCTCCAGCCTCGGCCTCGGAGTCGGCCTGCCGCTCCGGAGCGGTCAGGTGCGCGGGTTCGGGCGCGCCGCTGTCGGAGGAGGTCGCACAGGAGGCGAGCAGGAGGACGGCCAGGCCGGAGGCGACGGTCAGTCCGGCGGTACGGCCCGCGCGGGGCGGCGTCAACGCTGAGGTGTCCATGCCGCTTCGACGCGGCCCGGGCGGGCATCGTTTCCCCCGCGCCGTAACGGGACGGCAACGGCCGTCTTCGGGGACGTCGGATCACTGTGACGCGCGGCATCTGGGAAGCTGGTGACATGCCTGAAGCACCGCATGTCGTCGTGATCGGGGGCGGGGTCTCCGGACTCACCGCCGCGCACCGCCTGAACGGTCGGGGGGTCACCACCACGGTGGTCGAGGCCGCCGACGTCCCGGGGGGCAAGCTCCGCGCCTCGCCCGTGGCCGGTGTGTCCGTCGACGCCGGTGCCGAGGCGGTGCTCGCACGCCGCCCCGAGGCCCTCGACCTCTTCGGTGAGCTCGGCCTGGACGACCAGGTGGTGCACCCCGGGTCCGGTGGCGCGGCCATCTACAGCCGCGGCCGCGTCCGCTCCCTGCCCAAGGGGCAGCTCATGGGCGTGCCCGGGGACCTTCGGGCCCTGGCCCGCAGCGGGGTCCTCTCCCCGGCCGGAACCCTGCGCGCCGCCCTCGACCTGGTGTGGCCCCGCACCCCGGTGCGCTCCGACGTGCCCGTGGCCGCCTACGTCGGCGCACGCATGGGTCGTCAGGTGGTGGACCGCCTGGTCGAACCCCTCCTGGGAGGCGTCTACGCGGGACGGGCCGACGAACTCTCCCTGGACTCCACCCTCCCGCAGATCGCCCCTATGGCCCGCCGCGACCGCTCCCTGATGAGCGCCGTGCACACGAGTCTGAGCGGTCGGGGCGCGGCCCCCACCAGGTCCGGACCGGTCTTCGCCTCCCTGCGCGGCGGCGTCGCCTCACTCGTGGACGCGCTGGCGTCGCGGCAGAAGGACCTGCGGACCGGTACCCGGGCCCACTCCCTGGAGCGGGCCCCCGGGGGCTGGAGGGTGCGTCTGGAGGGCGCGGACGGGACGGTAGGCGAGGAGCGCGTCGACTGTGACGCGGTCCTGCTCGCCTGCCCCGCCCCCGAGGCCGCACGCCTGCTCGCCGACACCGAACCCGGGGCCGCGGGGGAACTGCGCCGGATCGAGTACGCGAGCATGGCGCTGGTGACCTTCGCCCTGCCCGCCGCCGCCTTCCCGCGCCCGCTCACCGGCACCGGCTTCCTGGTCCCGGCGGGCGAGGGACTGACCATCAAGGCGGCCACGTTCTCCAGCAACAAGTGGCCCTGGCTGGCCCAGGAGCTGGATAGGGTCAACCCGGGGGAGGACCTGCTGGTCCTGCGCTGCTCCATCGGCCGGTTCGGCGACGCGGGCGCGCTGCGCCGCTCCGACGAGGAACTGGCCCGAGCCGCCCTCGCGGACCTCGCGCACGTGACCGGTCTGCGCGGGACGCCGGTGCAGACCCGGGTGACCCGGTGGACGGACGGACTGCCGCAGTACGGGGTCGGCCACGCCGACCGGGTGGAACGGGTCCGGTCCGGTGTGCGACGCCACCGCGGGCTGGGTGTGTGCGGCGCCGCCTACGGGGGAGTGGGCATCCCCGCCTGTGTCGCCGACGCGAGCCTCGAGGCCGCGCGCCTGGCCGACACCCTCACCGACCACAGCCGCACCAGCGGCGGCGACCAGAGCGCCGCCGGACCGAACCAGCAAGGAGTCAACCCGTGACGGGGCAGCAGAACGAGGCCGTCGCCCAGGACGGCACCGACCTCAACAAACTCATCCGCTACACCATGTGGTCGGTCTTCCGGGTCGACGGCCTGGAGGGCGTGGACCGCGCCGCCGCCGCCGAGGAGCTCCAGGGCCTCCTCGACAAGGCCGCCGAGCAGGGCGTGACCACGCGCGGCAGCTACGACGTCCAGGGCTTCCGCGCCGACGCCGACATCATGTTCTGGTGGATCGCCGACACCCCGGAGCAGCTCCAGGGCGTCTACTCCGAGTTCCGCCGGACCCGGATCGGCCGCGCCGGCACCGCGGTGTGGTCGGTCATGGGCCTGCACCGCCCCGCGGAGTTCAACCGGGGCCACGTTCCCGCCTTCATGGCCGGGGAGGAGCCGCGCGACAACATCTGCGTGTACCCGTTCGTGCGCTCCTACGAGTGGTACCTGCTGCCCGACGACGAGCGCCGCGCGATGCTGGCCGAGCACGGCCGCATGGCCGCCCCGTACCCGGACGTGCGGGCCAACACGGTCTCCTCGTTCGGTCTGAACGACTACGAGTGGCTGCTGGCCTTCGAGGCCGACGAGCTGTACCGCATCGTGGACCTCATGCGCCACCTGCGCGGAGCCAAGGCCCGCCTGCACACCCGCGAGGAGCTGCCCTTCTACACCGGGCGCCGCAAGAGCGTGGCCGAGCTGGTCGACTCCCTGCCGTAACGCCCCGTATGACGAGGACGGCCCCCGCACCGTTGGGCGCGGGGGCCGTCCTTCGCTGTCGACACGCCGCAGACCGGCGTCCGCGAACGCTATTCGACGTGCGGGCCGACGTGCGGGCCGACGTGCGGGCCGATGTGCGGACCGACGTGCGGACCGACGTGCGGCGTCGCGCGACGTGTGGCGATCACGTAGAAGGGGAGCGAGACGATCGTGAGCAGCACCAGGGCGCTCATGAGGTAGATCAGCGCCTCACCGGCGGGCAGCCCCAGACCCCAGGCGGCGATGAAGGCCACGCCCGTGGCGAGCATGCCCAGCACCACGTAGATCCGCTTCCCACGCGGCTTCGGGTACTCCATCCGGCTGACCATCAGCCACGAGACGAGCAGCACCGCCGCGACCCCGGCCAGCAGCGGCGGGTCCAGCAGCACGATCGTCACCACGGCCATCGCCCCGAACGGGCACGGAAGTCCGGTGAAGTAGTTCGCGTCGGGGGCCTGGCAGGAGAACCTGGCCAGCCGGACGATCACCGCGAGCAGCACGGCGCCGCCCGCCAGCACGGGCAGCACTCCGGCGCCACCCGTGATGGTGCCCCACACCACGAAGAAGAACGCCGGGGCGAACCCGAAGCTGATCACGTCGGCGAGGTTGTCCAGTTCCGCGCCCATGCCGCTGCCGCCCAGCTTGCGGGCGACCCGGCCGTCGAGCACGTCGAGGGTGGCGGCGACGATCAACAGACCCACGGCCGTGGCCATGGCCGACTTCGGCAGCGGACCCGCCGCGCCCCCGGCCAGGTGCGCGGCCTGGGCCGTGGCCAGTGCCCACACCGCGAGGAACCCGCACAGGGCGTTGCCCAGCGTCAGGTAGTCGGCCACGCCGAGACGGAGCCGGGGCGCCTCACCGGAGAGGTCGGAGGCGGCCCGTGCTGCGGGGACGGTCTCAGTCGGCGTCAAGACGGGTTTCTCCGGCGCGGACCTTCTGGCCGACCTCCACCGCCGGGGTGACCCCGGTCGGAAGGTAGACATCGACGCGTGACCCGAACCGGATGAGGCCGATCCTCTCGCCTTGTTCGACCTTCTGCCCCGCAGCGAGATACGGGACGATACGCCGGACCAACGCGCCGGCGATTTGAACGACCGTGATCTCACCGATCTCGGTTTCAAGGGTCCAGATGACGCGCTCATTACGCTCGCTGTCCTTGTCGAAGGCGGGGCGGAAACCCCCGGGGCGGTGCTCGACGCCGGTCACGACTCCGGCGAGGGGCGCACGGTTGACGTGCACGTTGAGGGGGTTCATGAACACCGCGACCCTGATTCGCCCGTCGGGCTGGGGGTCGAGGCTCTGTACGACGCCGTCGGCCGCGGACAGTACCCGCCCGGTCGCCGGACCCCGGTTGGGGTCCCGGAAGAACCAGGTCATTCCCGCAGCCAGGGCGATCACCGGGGCGGCGACCACGGCCCCGGCCCGGGAACGCCGGGCGGACAGGGCGGCGACGCCGGCCGCGCCGAGCGCGGGCACCAGCCACGGGGCGGAACCCTGGGCCATGCCGAAGCGTGGTCTGGCCGGGGGGCGCGGGGAGACGGAGGAGGAAGGTGAGTCGTCGGTCATCGAGCGCTTTCGTCGCGGGTCGGTCGGTCGCCCGCACATCGGTTACCGCTGTGAGGGGTGAACCCGGCGAGGGCCGGGTTCGCGTGTGCGCGGTCACCGGGTGGGGTCCCGCCGCGCGCGCCCTCCGGTCGACTTCTGGCCGATCGTCGGTGCGCTGGTGAGATTATCGCCGATCCGGAGGGAACGGGGATCGGCTGGCATCCGGGGACGGTCCCGTTCGGGTGTCCGGGCGGTCCCCGACCCAGGATGCCATGCCGCCTACTCCGTGGGCTCCAGGGTGAGGGCGACGGAGTTGATGCAGTACCGGAGGTCCGTGGGGGTGTCGTACCCCTCGCCCTCGAAGACGTGACCCAGGTGGGAGGCGCAGGTGGCACATCGCACCTCGGTGCGCACCGTCCCGAGCGAGGCGTCCCTGTGCAGGGTCACGGCGTCGGTGTCGGCCGGGTCGAAGAAGCTCGGCCACCCGCAGTGGGAGTCGAACTTCTCGCCGGAGCGGAAGAGTTCGCTTCCGCACCCCCGGCAACGGTAGACACCGGTGGTCCTGGTGTCCACGTACTCCCCGGTCCAGGCGCGTTCGGTGCCCGAGAGGCGGAGCACGGCGTACTCCTGCTCGTTGAGGCGCTCGCGCCACTCCTGGTCGCTCCTGGGAAGGTCCCTGGGTGCCCCGCCGTTGGTGTCCGGGGCCTGGTCCGCTGCGTCAGCCATGGTGACGACGCTACCCGGAAACGCGCTCCGGTGCCGACAGGGGACACGGTGTGAAGAAAACGGGCTTAAGCCCACTCTTCAGGTAAATCATCCTTAAAAGCCACATACGCCTAACTTCACCTTCGATGACGTTCGGTGGTCAAACATGCGGGTAGGGGCTCCTGCAGGGGTCAGTGATCGAGGGCACTGAGGCAGGTGGCATGGCTGTTACAGCTCAAGAGGCACTCGGAGTGAGCAAGCGGCCTCTGCGCGTGGGCAGGATCCGGTACGGACTGTGGTGGTTGGACCAGACCACCGCCGGACCACGGTCACGGGTGCGGGTCGTCGGGGACGGCGCTGCCCGCGTGGGCCGGAGAGTGGGACGGGAACTGCGCTGGGCCGCCGAGCTCAGCCTGCGTTCCACCGTCGCCGGAATCGAGTACGCGCGGCCGGAGCCCTGGGGCGACCGCAAGCTGTTCGGGCTGGTGACGGCGATCGCCGTCGGAGCCCTGGTGGTGGCGGTAGTGCTGGGGATGGGCATGGCGCAGTGGGCGATGACCTCGTCCAACACCATGTTCTTCGCGGCGGCCGGGGCCGTGGCGGTGGGACTCACCCTCCTACCGCTCTCGTACCTGGTCTTCGTCTCCCGTCGCGGTCGAGCCCCGAGCGCGGAGACGGAGAGCTCGAGCGAGGGGACTCCACACGGTGAGGTTCCGAGCGAGGTGGTCCCGGTCGTGGTGCGTCCGCGCGTGGGCGACCACCTCACGGGGGCCCCGAGCGGGGAGTCCGTGACCGCGCGGAGTCCGAGCGCGAGCGTCACAAGGTAGCGACGAACGGCGGGCCGTGTCCGGTCCGCCACGAGAGAGCGAGGGGCGCCCCACACGGGGCGCCCCTCGCGTCTTCCCCAGGTGGGGAGGGTGCACGATCAACGGGCGCGGGGGCGCGCGTGACCCGAGGCGGGGCGGGGACGCCTCCGGGGAGTGTTCAGGCGTCGAAGTCGTACTGCAACACGTACGCCGAACCGTCCATGGTGATCTCGTTGAACTCCACTGGCCGGTGATCGGCGGTCAGCGCGGTCCGGGCCACCTCCAGCACGGGGGTGCCCGGGGCCAGGTTCAGCTCCTCCGCCTCCTCGGGTGTGGGCATGCGCACCCGGATCTCCTCGGTGAAGTGGGCGGGGGCGTGGCCGAGTTCCGCGAGTCGCGCGTAGATGCCTCCGGGGCCGCTGTCCTCGGCCCGGACCCGGCGCGCGGCGGGGGCCTCCTCCCGTCCCGCCCACAGGTGCGGGGGCAGGTGTGAGACGGCGCTCTGCACCGGTCGGCCGTCCACGAGGTAGAGACGGGAGCGGCGCACCACGGTGGACCCCTCGTCCAGGTCCAGAGCCCTCAGGACGTGGTCGCACGGGACGAGCTCGTCGACGGCGAGCCCCGCCACCTCGTACCCCCGTGTGCCGCCGTCGGTCTGCCAGATGGACCGTCCGGCACCCCACAGGTCCTTCGAGAGGCGTCGGGCACCGTGTCTTCGCAGGGGGCGGAAGGCGCGCACGTAGATGCCGGACCCGCGCACGGCCACGGCCAGGCCCTCGTTGATGAGCACGGACAGGGCCTGCCGGGCGGTCGCCCGGGCGACGCCGTGGCGCTCCATGAGGGCGTTCTCCCCGGGGAGGCGGTCGCCGTCGGCGTACCGTCCGGAGCGGATCCGTCCTCGTAGTTCCTCGGCTATCTCCCGGTACACCGGAGGGGACCCGTTCTCGGACGTCGGCACCACGTTCATCCTCTCGCCCAGGGGCCGCACCGGTGAGCCCCGCCGGTGCGGTGTGTCCATTCGGAGTGCCTCCCTAGGGAGGCACACAACGGGTATGTCCGGTTGCGGGATGGTTCATGCGTCGTTGTGGGGTGGCCGAAACCGAGCGGTTACGGGGAGGACCCGCGCGGCGCCCTATTCCCTCAGGTAACGCGTGAAGAGGTGGCCCTGCGCCTCCAACAGGTGCGCCATCCGCACGGGTGTGCTCCTCGCGGAGGTGCGCTCCAGGGTGCCGGGCGTCCCCGGGCCGCCGGTGACGATCCGGGGCGAGCCCGCGCCGAGCAGGTGCGGGCTCACCGTCAGACAGAGCTCGTCCAGCAGCCCCGCCGCCACGAACTCCGCCAGCAGGTGCGGGCCGCCCTCGGTCAGCACCCGGTACAGACCGCGCTCGGCCAGGGCGTTCACGATGTGCTCGGGTCCCACCGATACGCCGTCGACCACCACGAGGTCGGCGTGCTCGGCCACGAACTCCCGGAGTTCGGCGGGGGCGTCCGCGACGGTGAACACGATCGTGCGGGCGTCGTCGGGCGCCGTGGTGAGCAGCTCCGCGTCGAGTTCGAGCGAGCGCGACACCACCGCGATACGGGGCGTGGACGGACGGCCCTCACGCAGCCGATCCCACACCTCGCGCGGACGCACCGGGCGGTAGCCCTCCTTGCGTGCGGTCGCGGCGCCGACCAGGACGACGTCGCACAGCCCGCGCAGCAGTCCCATGACCCTGCGGTCGGGGTCGGAGGACAGGTCGCGGCTGCGCCCCGAGGGGCCGATCGCCCCGCCGTCGGCGCTGGCGACCATGTTGGCGCGCACCCAGGGCCGGTCCAGGGCCAACGGATAGGCGTAGGCCTCGGCCAGGTCCACGTCGGTGTTGCCGGGGACGGGCAGGAGTTCGCGGAAGCGGGCGGGCTCCGGGGCGGGACCCGCGCTGTGTGTGCTCGACATGGTCACCCAGGTTAGGGGTGCGGGACGGGCGCACGGCGTAGGGCCGGGTCCCGTCGCGGGTCCCCGGCCCCTCCCCGGGCCCCTCCGGTACCGGGGAGCCGTCCCGGACGGGTGCCCGGTCAGCCGTGGCGGTGCGAGACGCGCCTCAGCAGCGTCAGGGCGCGGTCGATCACCCGGACGGGTCCGCCCGCCGTGACGAACGGACGCCCCTCCACGTCCGGATCGGCGGTGTCCAGCACGGTCTCCCAGGCCATGCCGTACTCGGTGCCCGGAAGCTTGAACTCCACCGTTTCGGGGCCGCTGTTGAGCAGCAGCACGAAGGAGCTGTCGCGGATGCGGCGCCCACGCGAGTCGGGCTCGGTGATGGCGTCCCCGTTGAGGAACACTCCCAGCGCCCGCTCACCGGTGTCCCAGTCGTCACCCTCCATGGTCGAGCCGTCCGGTCGCAGCCACGAGATGTCCGGGAGACCGTCCGCCCCCGCTTTGGCGCCCTCCACCGGGCTGCCCTGGAAGAACCGTCGGCGCCGGAAGACCGGGTGTTCGCGACGCAGCCGCGCCAGGTCGCGCACGTAGGCCAGGAGGTCGTTGCCGGGGTAGTCGCCGGTGAGCCCCGCCCCCTCCCAGTCGATCCAGGCGATCTCGTTGTCCTGGCAGTAGGCGTTGTTGTTGCCGCCCTGGGTACGCCCGATCTCGTCCCCGTGCGAGATCATCACCACGCCCTGCGACAGGTACAGGGTGGTGAGGTAGTTGCGGACCTGCCTGCGGCGCAGCGTGAGGATCGCGGGATCCTCGGTGGGGCCCTCCACGCCGTGGTTCCAGGAGCGGTTGTCGTCCGTGCCGTCCCGGTTGTTCTCTCCGTTGGCCTCGTTGTGCTTGTCGTTGTAGGAGACCAGGTCGGCCATGGTGAAGCCGTCGTGGCAGGTGATGAAGTTGATCGAGGCGACGGGGCGGCGCCCGTCGTCCTGGTACAGGTCGCTCGATCCGGCGAGCCGCGAGGCCAGTTCGCCCTTGACCGGCTCGCCGCGCCAGAAGTCGCGGACGGTGTCGCGGTACTTGCCGTTCCACTCGGTCCACAGCGGCGGGAAGTTCCCCACCTGGTAGCCGCCCGGGCCCACATCCCAGGGTTCGGCGATCAGCTTGACCTGGGAGATCACCGGATCCTGCTGGACGATGTCGAAGAACGTGCTCAGCCGGTCCACGTCGTGGAACTCGCGGGCCAGGGCCGAGGCGAGGTCGAAGCGGAACCCGTCCACGTGCATTTCCAGGACCCAGTAACGCAGCGAGTCCATGATGAGCTGCAACGAGTGCGGGTGGCGCACGTTCAGGCTGTTCCCGCAGCCCGTGTAGTCGAGGTAGTAGCGCTGGTCCTCGTCGCTGACCCGGTAGTAGCCGAGGTTGTCGATGCCCCGCCAGGACAGCGTGGGGCCCATGTGGTCGCCCTCGGCGGTGTGGTTGTAGACCACGTCGAGCAGCACCTCGATGCCCGCCTCGTGCAGCGACTTCACCATGGCCTTGAACTCCTGCACCTGTTGGCCGCGCGAACCGCGCGCGGCGTACCCGCTGTGCGGAGCCAGGAAGGCCAGGGTGTTGTAGCCCCAGTAGTTCGTCAGCCCACGGGCCACCATCGCGTGCTCGGGCACGAAGTGGTGGACGGGCATCAGCTCGACGGCGGTCACCCCCAGCGAGGTGAGGTAGTCGATGACCTCCGGGTGGGCCAGGCCCGAGTAGGTGCCCCTCTGGTGTTCCGGGATGGCCGGATGGCGCATCGTCAGCCCGCGCAGGTGCGCCTCGTAGATCACCGTCTGGTGGTACGGGGTGTTGGGGCGCGTCTCGTTGCCCCAGTCGAAGAACGGGCTGACCACCACGCACTTGGGCACGTATCTCGCGCTGTCGGCCGTGTTCTTTCGGTCCGGGTCGGCGAAGTGGTAGCTGAAGAGCGACTCGTGCCAGGTGAGGTCGCCGTTGAGCGCCTTCGCGTAGGGATCGGTGAGCAGTTTGTTCGGGTTGCACCGCAACCCCTGGTCGGGAGCGTAGGGGCCGTGGACGCGGTACCCGTACTGCTGTCCCGGACCGATGCCGGGCAGGTATCCGTGCCAGACGAAGCCGTCGTATTCGGTCAGGGGTATGCGGGTCTCTTCGCCGTCGTCGTCGAACAGGCACAGGTCCACCTGTTCGGCCGCCTCGGAGAAGAGCGAGAAATTGGTGCCGGAACCGTCGTAGGTCGCACCGAGCGGATAGGAACTACCTGGCCACACTTCCACCATAGGCGTCGTCAGTCTCTAGGTTTCAGGGCCCGTAAGGGCGTTTTTGATGGTGACGACTTCTTTCTTCCGCTTCGGCCGCGGAAGTATGCCGAACTGGGCCGATGTTCGTTCTCGGGTGCCCGTTCTGCGTTTTCTGCGGCTTATGTGAGCGACGGTGAAAGGGGTGGGAATGGTGTCGGTGGGGTTTGGCCCGTGAACCAGCGGTGCCGACCGTCCCACCAGGGGAGCGGTCGGCACACGGGTCACGGCGTCGGCCTGCGGAGGCGGAGCCCGACGATCAGCGCCGGGGCCGCGCCCGGTCCAGGATCAGCTCCGCGTCCACGCCCCTGGGCAGCGTCCCGAACACGTGTCCCCACTCGCCGCCCAGCCGGGACACGGTGAACGCCTCGGCCACCGGGGTGGGCGCGTAGCGCAGGAGCACCGACGCCTGGAGAGTCAGCGCCATCAGTTCCACCACGGCGCGGGCCCGGTACTGGACCTCCTCCAGATCGCCCAGGGCCTGACCCAGCCGCTTCAGGGCGGCGTCGTAGTGGTCGTCGGAGCCCGCGGCGGTGCCGAGTTCGGCCATAAAGGCCTCCACCGCTTCCGGCGCCCTCGCCATCGCCCGGAGCACGTCCAGTGCGGCCACGTTGCCCGAGCCCTCCCAGATGGAGTTGAGCGGCGAGTCCCGGAACAGGCGGGGCATGCCCGACTCCTCCACGTACCCGTTGCCGCCCAGGCACTCCAGGGCCTCCGCCGCGTGCACCGGCTGGCGCTTGGTCACCCAGAACTTGCCCACGGCCACGCCCAGGCGGCGGAAGGCGGCCTCGCCCTCGTCGCCGCGCACCGCGCGGTCCACCGAACCGGCCAGGCGGGTCATGAGCGCGGTGGCGGCCTCGGACTCCAGGGCGAGGTCGGCCAGGACGTTGCGCATGAGCGGCTGGTCCACGAGCGGTGAGCCGAAGGTGCTCCGAGTTTCGGCGTGGTGCAGGGCCTGCACCACGGCGGCGCGCATACCCGAGGCGGAACCGATCACGCAGTCCAGCCGGGTGCTGTTGACCATCTCGATGATGGTGGGCACGCCCCGGCCCGGCTCGCCGACCGCGTGGGCCACGGCACCGTCGTACTCCAGCTCGGCGGAGGCGTTCGACCTGTTGCCCAGCTTGTCCTTCAGCCGCTGGACGAACATCCGGTTCCGGGAGCCGTCGGGCAGAACACGCGGCACCAGGAAACAGGTCAGTCCCTCGGGAGCCTGCGCGAGGGTCAGGAAGACGTCGCTCATGGGCGCGGAGGTGAACCACTTGTGACCGGTGAGCAGGTGGTGACCCTCGGGCGTGGGCACGGCCCGCGTGGTGTTGGCTCGCACGTCCGAGCCGCCCTGCTTCTCGGTCATCGACATGCCCGCGAGGAGGCCCCGCTTGGTCAGCGGCGACCGCAGCCCGAAGTCGTAGGAGCGCGCGGTGAGCAGCGGCTCGTACCGCGCGGCCAGCTCGGGGGAGTGACGCAGCGCCGGGACGGAGGCGTAGGTCATGGAGATCGGACAGCCGTGACCGCTCTCCGCCTGCGACCACAGGAAGAACTTGGCCGCTCGGGCCACGTGGGCGCCCTCACGCTCGTCCGCCCAGGGCGCGGCGTGCAGACCGTGTTCCACGGCCTGGTCCATGAGCACGTGGTAGGCGGGCTGGTAGTCGACCTCGTCCACGCGGTGGCCGTAGCGGTCGTGGGTGCGCAGGACCGGAGGATAGGCGTTGGCGGACTCGCCCCACGCGCGCACGCGCTCGGATCCCGCCGCGTCTCCGATCTCGCGGACGTCGGCCTCAGCCCAGCCCGCGCCCTCGCGGCGCAGGCCCTCCAGGAGGGCGGGGTCGTCGGCGGCGCTGTAGTCACCGAGCGGAGTGGCCTGGTTGAACACTTCGTGTGTGTCGGGCATTCCGGCTCCGATCCTGGTTCGGGGGTGGGGCGGGTGCGGGAATCCTATCCCTGCCCGGAACCCCCGACCGAAGCCGGTTCGGTGACGTCTACGCGACGCCCTTCCCCGGTCCGCTCCTGCTCAGGCGCACGGACGCGGGGCGAACGGTTCAGGGCCACAGGAGTCCGCGCTCCCACGGGGCCGAGACGTCCTCGCGCCGGTACCGCAGACGGGTGTGGCGCCGGTCGGGGTCCGCCTGCCAGAACTCGATCTCGGTGGGCGCGAGCCGGTACAGGCCCCAGTTGTCGGGCACCAGTCCGGGGTCGGCCTCCAGCCGGGCGCGGCTCTCCTCAGCGGTCGTGTGGATGGTCTCCAGGCTGTCCAGGGGCTGGCTCTGGCGTCCGTGCAGGCCCGCCACCCGGCCCTCCAACGAGCGGGCTGTGAAGTCGGCCGCGCGCTCGTCGGGCCCGGCCAGCTCCACGGGGCCGCGCAGGCGTACCTGACGCCCCTGGAGCCCCCAGAAGAAGAGGAGCGCGGCCTTCGGGTTCCGTGCGAGTTCCCGACCCTTGACGGAGGTCGTGGTGGTCGCGAACGACCACCCGTCGGCGGTGAGGTCCTTCAGGATGAGGACGCGCGCGGAGGGCGTCCCGTCGGCGTCGGCCGTGGCCACCGTCATCGCGTGCGGTTCGGGCACGCCCGCCTCGATGGCCTCGCCCAGCCACTCCACGAACAGGTCCACCGGGTCGTCCGGGGCGGCGGAGGGGTCGAAGGTAGCCATGGGCCCCGCGAAGACCCGCAGTCCTCGCAGCATGTCCCGGATTCCGTCCCGCCCGGTCATCGCCCACTCCGTCCGCTCGGTTCCAGTACCCCGAACCTACTCAACCGGGGCCGGGAACGGACGCCGACCGCCCGAAACTTCGGCTGCCTCCGCTTGGTCGACCGCGCACGGCTTCGCCGACGCTGGCCCCGAGGAAACCCGCCGCCACCCGGGAGCGGCCCACCCCGGACCCCCGGTAGGCCTCCCTGACCGGCCCCTTCGATACGATGCCCGACGCCGTACGACACCCCGCTCATGCCATCATCCCGTCACGGGACGAATCCGCGAGGTGTCCACACAGGACACGCCGCGAGGGGGACCATGACGGACTCGGGACCGACGGAACGCTCCCGGTGGCTCTGGGGACTGCTGGGCAGCGTGGTCCTGACCCACACCGCGCTCAACCTCGTCCGTCCCCTCATCTCCTACCGCACCATCGCCGTGGGCGGGGACGCCGTCGAGGTCGGGCTGGTCACCGCCGCCTACGCACTGCTTCCGCTGGTGATCGCGGTGTCCCTGGGCCGCTTCACCGACCGCGCGGCCCGCATCGCCTGGATCGCGGGTCTGGGCTCGGTCATCCTGGCCGTGGGAAGCCTGTTCCTGGCCGGTTCCGGTGGGCTGCTCGGTCTGGCCCTGGCCAGCACGGTCGTGGGTGTCGGGCACCTGCTGTGCATGGTCTCCGCTCAGGCACTCATCGCCCGTTACTCGCGCCCCGAACACCTGGACCGCGACTTCGGCTGGTTCACCGCCGCCGCCTCCCTGGGCCAGCTCGCCGGACCACTGATCTCCGGGGCCATCCTCGCCGACGCCTCGGGAGCGGAACTGCTCTCCGCGACCTCCACCGCGCTGCTGGTGGCCGGGGTCGTCGCCGCCCTCGGAGTCCTGCCGCTGATCCCCCTGGCGCGGCTGCGCCCGATGAGACGCACCGCCGAGCAGAGGGCCGCGCCCCCGGTCCCCACCAGGGACCTCCTGCGCCGCCGCCGCATGCCCTCGGCACTTTTCACCAGCCTGGCGCTGCTGACCGCAGTGGACATCCTCACGGCCTACCTGCCGCTCATCGCCGAGAGCCGTGGCCTGTCCCCGATGCTCGTCGGCGTCCTGTTGAGTATGCGCGCCGGTGCCTCGCTGCTCTCACGCCTCACACTGCCGTGGATGCGGCGCCGGTGGTCGCGCAGGGCGCTGGTCGTCACCAGCACCGCCGTGGCCGCGGTCGCGCTCACCCTGGTGGCGCTGCCCCTGGGCGGGTTCGCCGTCCTGGCGGTGGTGTTGGTCGTGGGCGGCTTCCTGCTCGGTCTGGGGCAGCCCCTGACCATGGCTCAGGTCGCCACCCTGGCCCCGGAGGGGTCCCGAGGGGCGGCCCTGGCCCTGCGCATCTGGGGCAACCGCGTGGGCCAGGTCGCCGTACCGGCCGCGGCCGCCGGCGTCGCGGGCGCGGTGGGAGCCCCGGGCGCGCTGCTGTTCTCCGCCGTGATCCTGCTCGCCGCGGCCGTCACCGCCGCCTGACCCGGCCGCCGCCTGATGCGGCCGTTGGCCGTCCCTCTCGCCGGGGCGCCGCCGGTCGGGAACACGTGAGGGCGGGCGGCACCTTGGCCGCCCGCCCTCGACCCCTCACGGGCGTGCCGCAGACTCCCGCACGTCGGCGTGCCGGGCCGCGACCGCCGCGTCGTAGCGCTCCAGCGCCACACGGGCGAGCTCGGGCACGTCTCCGAGGGAGTCGGCGACCACGGACGCCCCCGCCGCAGTCGACTGCTCACGCACCCGGTCGGAGAAGAAACCGGGAGCCAGCAGGTAGCCGCTCACCGCCACGCGGCGGTGGCCGCGTTCCAGCAGCTCCCGCACCGCCCGGCCCGGGCTCGGCTCGGACGCCGAGGCGTAGGCGGCCACCACCTCGCCCCACGGGCCCCGTTCCGCGAGCTCGCGCGCCATCGACCGGATCACCGCGTTGGCCCCGGCGTCACTCGACCCGGCCGAGGCCAGCACCAGCGCGGTCCCCGGCTCGGCGTGGGCCCCTGCCTCGGCCAGACGCCGTTCCACCGCGTCCAACAGCAGCGGGTGCGGGCCCAGTGTGTCGGCGTAGTGCAGCCGCAGCCACGGGCCGCGCTCACGCGCCCGGTCGAGCACCGAAGGCAGGTCCACCTTGCTGTGGAAGGCCGCCGTCAGCAGGGCGGGCAGGACCACGACCTCACCGGCCCCGCCGGAGGCCAGCTCGTCCAGGGCCTCCTCGGCCGCGGGGGCCACGTGGTCCAGGAAGGACAGGCGCACGTCCAGCCCGGGCCGCAGGGCACGCACCCGATCGAAGACGGCCGAGACCGCCTGGGCCGACCTCGGGTCCCGGCTTCCGTGCGCCACCGCCAGAAGCGGGACCGAGGTGCCCGGTCGGTGCCCCGCACCGGCGCTCATACGTGGATTCCGCACTCGGTCTTGCCGGTCCCGGCCCAGCGGCCGCTACGGGGGTCCTCGCCCGGCTCCACGCGACGGGTGCACGGCTCGCAGCCGATCGAGGGGAAGCCGTCGTACTGCAGCGGGTTCACCATGACCCCGTGCTCGGACATGTAGGCGTCCACCTCCTCCTGGGTCCACCGGGCGATCGGGTTGACTTTGGTCATCCGCCGACGCCGGTCCCACTGCACCACCGGGGTGTCCCGGCGGGTCACCGAGTCCTCCCGGCGCAGCCCCGTCAGCCACGCCGAGTACGGCTCCAACGCCCGCTGGAGGGGTTCCACCTTGCGCAGGTGGCAGCAGATGCCGGGGTCGCGCCCGTGCAGCCGGGGGCCCAGAGCCAGGTCCTGCTCGGCCACGGTCCGCAGCGGCTCCACGGTGATCAGGTTGACGTCGTACACGGAGGCCACGGCGTCACGGGTGCCGATGGTCTCGGGGAAGTGGTAACCGGTGTCCAGGAAGATCACGTCGATCCCCGGAGCGGCCTTGGACGCCAGGTCCACCATGAGCGCGTCCGCCATGGAGGAGGTCATGCAGAGTTCGGAGCCGAAGGTCTCGGCCGCCCAGGCGATGATCTCCGGCGCCGAGGCCTCCTCCAGTTCTCGGGCGGCCCGCTCGGCCAGCTCCGGTCCGCCGGTCTCGGTGATGGTGGCGTTCATTCGCTGCCTTCCGTCGGTCTGGAGGGGGCTCCGCCCGCGGAGAACGAGGCGGAGCGCAGGCCCACGTACTTGACTCGGAACACCCGGGCGCACGACAGGCAGGCCCAGGGGTAGCCCTCACCCTTGACGGCGGCGCCCTCCTCGGGCATCAGGTCCTCGTCGCCGCAGTAGGGGCAGTAGTAAGGCGCGGCCCTTTCGGACACGGCGCACCTCTTCCTTCCGGTGGACCCGGCCCGGGTGAGGGGGTCGGGCGGGCCCGGGCGCGCACCGCCCGGGCCTCTGGGTGTCAGGTGGTCACTTCAGGTCCGCGTCGTCGGCGCGGCCCGCCCAGGCAGCGAAGTTCTCGCCGTCCTCGCGCTGCTCCTGGAAGCGCCGGAGCACCCGCTCGACGTAGTCGGGGAGATCGTCGGCGGTCGTCTTCAGCCCGCGGATCTTCTTGCCGAAGGCCTGGGTCAGCCCCATGCCGCCGCCCAGGTGGATCTGGTAGCCCTCCACCTGCTCACCCCGGTCGTTCATGACCAGCTGGCCCTTGAGACCGATGTCGGCGACCTGGATACGCGCGCAGGAGTTCGGGCAGCCGTTGACGTTGATGGTCACCGGCTCCTCGAAGTCCGGAAGCCGCTTCTCCAGCTCGTCGATGAGTGTGGCCGCGCGGCCCTTGGTCTCCACGATCGCCAGCTTGCAGAACTCGATGCCGGTGCAGGCCATGGTCTGACGGCGGAACACGCTCGGGTTGACCTGGAAGTCCTCGGCCTCCAGCGCGGCCGTGATCGACGGGACCCGCTCCTCCTCGATGTCGAGGATGACCAGCTTCTGGTCGGCGGTGGTGCGGATGCGGTCCGACCCGTGCTCCTCGGCGATCTCGGCGACCCGCAGCAGCGAGGCGCCCGAGACCCGGCCCACCTTGGGCGCGAAGCCCACGTAGAAGCGTCCGTCGCGCTGGCGGTGCACGCCCACGTGGTCGCGGCGCACCCCCGGGTCCAGCACGGGACCGGGGCCGTCGGGAAGCGCGTAGCCGAGGTACTCCTGCTCCAGGACCTCCCGGAACCTCTCCGCGCCCCACTCCTTGATGAGGAACTTGATCCGGGCACGGGTGCGCAGGCGCCGGAAACCGTAGTCGCGGAAGATCCCGCAGACCCCGGCCCACACCTCGCTCACCTGGTCCGGGCGCACGAACGCGCCCAGCCGCTGCGCGAACATCGGGTTGGTGGACAGACCGCCGCCGACGAACAGGTCGTACCCGGCCTCTCCCGCCTCGTCGCGCACGCCCACGAAGGCGATGTCGTTGATCTCGTGGTTCACGCAGTGCACGGTGCACCCGGACAGCGACGACTTGAACTTGCGGGGCAGGTTCGAGTAGAGCGGACTGCCGATGTGCTCGTCGTAGATCTGCTCGATCTGCGGGGTGGGGTCCAGGACCTCGTCCTCGGCCACCCCGGCCAGCGGGCAGCCCAGGATCACGCGCGGGGTGTCCCCGCAGGCCTCCGTCGTGGACAGCCCCACGGACTCCAGCTTCTCCCAGATCGCGGGGACGTCCTCCACGCGGATCCAGTGGTACTGCACGTTCTGCCGGTCGGTGATGTCTGCGGTGTCGCGCCCGTAGTCACGGGAGATCTCCGCGACCGCGCGCAGCTGGGCCGCCGACAGCTGGCCGCCGTCGATGCGCACGCGGAGCATGAAGTAGCGGTCGTCCAGCTCCTCGGGCTCCAGCACGGCCGTCTTGCCGCCGTCGATGCCCGGGGCACGCTGGGTGTAGAGGCCGAACCAGCGGAAGCGCCCACGGAGGTCGGCCGGGTCGATGGAGTCGAACCCGCCCTTCGCGTAGACGTTGATGATCCGATCGCGGACGTTGAGCCCGTCGTCGTTCTTCTTGTTCTCCTCGTTCTTGTTCAGCGGTTCGCGGTAGCCGAGGGCCCACTGGCCCTCACCACGGCGGCGCTTGGGTTTGGCTGCCGTGGGTGGCTTGCCGGGCTGCGCGGAAGAGGGAGGCATCGCGGGTGTCTCCGTTGGGGTCGCGGGGTGCTCACGATCCCGGCGCCCGCACCACTGGCCCGTGGACACCGCACGTCGTCGTGGCTGGTGTCACGGGTGAAGCCCGTGTGGGAGTTGAAGGAAGAGGGGGAGCGCCGGGGCCGCGCGCACCCCTGAGGGTGCGTCAAAAGGCGGCGAGAAGTTATCCGACGCTGCAACAGATGGCGCTGCTGACCCGCAGGAAGTCCACGTGGCGGCGCACGCGGAGCATGGGGTCGAGAACAGCGTTCATGTTTCGAGAATGGCACGGGCGTCCGGCGCTTGTCCAGGCGTGCCGATCGGGCCCGAATGTGAGTCACGTCATGCCGCGATGGTGCCGACCGTCCTGAGGAGCGCTAACGTTCTCCCTGTGGTGGGATTCTGGGAAAGCCTGTGGCGCATGGTCGACGCCTGGCTCAGACGCCATCCCGTCTTCCACAGCGGCACGCTGCTCGTGCTGCGCACCATCCGGGCCTTCTCCCGTGACCGGGTCGTCGGCCTGGCCGCCGAGTCGGCCTTCTTCGCACTGATCTCCCTCCCCGCGCTGTTGCTCTGTCTTCTCGGCGCTCTGGGGCCGCTGGCCATGGTGTTCGGGGAGGACCTCGTGGTGGAGATCCGCGAGTGGATGCTGGACCTGGCGGCGCGCATCCTCACTCCCGCCACCGTCGAGAGCGTGGTGGAGCCGCTGGTCGACGACTTCCTCGGCGGCGTCCCGGGCGGTGTCCTCTCCGTCACCTTCCTGGTGTCCCTGTGGTCGGGTTCGCGGGCGATGAACGTCTTCATCCGCTCCATCACCATCTCCTACGGCCTGGACGAACTGCGCGGCTGGCTGTGGCAGCGGGTGCTGGCCTTCTTCGCCTACCTGGGAGGGCTGCTGTTCGCGGTCCTGTTGCTGCCGGTGCTGGTGGCCGGCCCCGACATCGTCCACGATCTGCTCCCGCTCACCGTCGGTCACCTCAACCTCTTCTACTGGCCGCTGGTGGCCCTGCTCGTCACCGCCGCCGTCACGTTGCTCTACGCGCTCAGCGTCCCCGTCCGCACCCCGCTGTGGCGGCACCTGCCCGGGGCGCTGCTGGCCACCCTCGTGCTCCTGGCCGGTTCGGCCGGCCTGCGCGCCTACCTGGACGCCTCCTTCGGACAGGTGAGCATCTACGGCTCGCTGTCCGCCCCCATCGCGATCCTGGCGTGGCTGTACGTCATGGCGATCGCCGTGCTGGTGGGGTCCTCGCTCAACTCCGAGATCGACGCCCTGTGGCCCACGGTGCGCACCGCCCCCGCCCGCGCGGAACTCGCCAACCGCCACTTCGAGCGGGCCGACCGGCTCGCCCAGCGGCGGGAGCAGGCGGTCATCGACACCCTCAACGGGCGCTGACCAGAAACGGCCAAAGGGACCGTTAAGACGGGAATGTCAGTATTTTGACTGTGTCCGGCGGGAGGCCGCGAACCCGCCGCCCCGAGCCTGGACAGTCCCCTGAAAGGCCCCCAGTGCCCTCCCCCTCCGGGCCCCCGATCCACGCGTCCTCGCGCCTCGGAATCGGTTCGATCGTGTCCGCGATTCTCTGCGTCACCCTGTGGTTCACCCTCACCACGGGTCACCCCCTCCACCACGGCTCCACCAACCTTCTCGCCCTGGCCTTCTCCAGCCTGGGCGTCCTGTACCTGGCGGCCCTGCCCCAGCGCCCCGGAGCGCCCTCGGCGCGACCGGAACAGGCCGTCGCCTTCGTCTGGATGCCGTGGCTGTTCGCGGTGATCCCCCTGTCCCTGGTGTTCTCCGAAACGGGGCTCCTGCCGTGGCTCTGGCCGCTCCTCCTGCTTCCGCTCACGGCTCTGGTTCTGGCCTTCCTCGCCACCCGGGCCCACCGCCGCCCGGTTCCGGAGGCACCCCGCGGGTACTCGACGGCCGCCTCACAGAGCTTCTGCGCCGCCACCGTGGCCGCCGCTCTGGTGAGCTTCATGCTGTACACGATCCTCACCAACGGATCCATCAACCAGAGCCGACCCTTCTTCGTGCTCATGCTGTTCGCTCTGGTGGCGGTGCTGGTCGGGCAGATCCTCGTGGTGATCGCCCCGGCCCTGCCCGGCCGGTTCTCCGGGACAGCGAGGCCGCCGCTCGTCAGCGTCGTCTTCGTGTGGCTGGCCTGGCCCATGGCTCTGGTCGCGGCGCTGCCAGCCGCACTGAACCTGATCCACCCGGTCGGAGTCCCGTCACTCTGGCCCCTCGCCCTGTTCCCACCGCCACGGGCTTCGCTGTCCTGAGCACCCGTGCCTACCTGAGGGAACGCACCGAATCCGGGAAGGAGGACGACAGATGAGGGGCTCGTACCTGTTGGGCCTGTACGCCTACCTCGGGACCCTGGCCGTCACGCCCACCTCCGGTGGGCACCTGCACTTCACCAGCGCGGGGATCCTCGCCGTGCTGCTCCTCTTCGCGGTCGGTCACGCCTTCGAGTGCGCACGCACGCAGCCGCCGCGGGCGACGAGGGACAAGCCGGGGAACTGGGGCATGGGCGTCGCCTGGGCGGTGTACCCGGCTCTCCTCGCCGTCGCCGTCTGGAGCCTGTCCTGGCACCAGACCTGTGGCCCGGTCCCGGTGCTGGTGGTCTGCCTCGTCTCCTACGCGCTGTCCTTCGTGCTCCGTGTCCGCGAGAACCGCGCCATCGCCTCCCTGGGGCAGAACGGGCTCCGGGCTCCGGCGCCGCTGGGGGAGGGCCGATGAGACTCTCCGCCGTGTTCCTCGTGGGCAGCATCCTCTCCCTGGCGACGGCCTTCTTCCTGGGCTTCTGGGGTCCTCCGTTCGTCGTCGTGCACATCGTCGGGTGTGTCCTCGGCGCCATGTGCGTGTTCCTGGTCCGGATGGCGTTCCTGGTCTCGCCCGCCGAGGACGAGCGGGAGCGGCGCGAGGCTGGTGACCTCCACCGACTGCTGTTCGGCATCGGGTCACACCTCCTGTGCGGGCCGCTCCTGCTCGTCACTGTGGCCACCATCGTCTGGCGCGGATCCTGGGAGGTGTTCTACCTCTTGGCGTTCACCGTCCCCCTGTACGCCCTGGCGATCGTCTGCCAGGTGCGGGAGTCCGGGGAGACGCCCCCGGCCGGGCCGGGACCGATGATCGTCGGCTGGGGCGCGCAGGTGACGCCGGCTCCGGGGTGGGCCGTTCTCTACCTGAGCGTTCCCCTCCAGCGCCCGGGGGGACTGAACACGCTGAACCCGCGGTTCCAGGTGGACGGCGAGAACGTCGTCAGTCTGGCGGCGGGCCAGTGGGCGACGGTCGTGGTGGCTCCGGGGCGGCGCCGGGTCCGCGCTCTCCTCGACCTTCAACGCTCGGCGCCGCTGGAGGTCGACCTGCGTCCCGGGGAGGAGGCGCACGTCGAGCTGCGTTACTGGCCCAACCCGTTGACGAGCGGAGGGCGTCGGACACTGGACCTGCACAGGGTCGGCGCACGCGACCCCCGTCCGTCCACGCGACCTGCGTGAGTGGTGGGAGTCAGGTTCAACCGAGGACCCCCTGGCCAGATCCGGCCAATTTCGGCGTGAACCTGATCGCCTTTTGGGGTGTCCTCTCCAGCGTGAGCAAGTCGCGCAGGGCGGGTCCCGTGACCTCCTCCGCAAGTCACAGCAGGTCACCGGTCCCGTAGGGCGAACTCGAACAGGTGGGGCGGGGCTGGTGCCCGGTTCCTTCTCGATGAAACGGAGTGAACATCCTCTGAGACGGTCAGTATCATCACGTGCAGCATTGACTACTCGTGTGCCGTTTAACCCCCGCTTGCGGATCCCGTCGCGCCGCGACCGGCCGTCATCGCTGATCGTCCCCCTGCTCCCGTACACGAACAGGTTCACGTTCCCCATGCCTTCGGAGGCACCATGAGCCGGGCGTCCCGTCCGGAGCACCCCCGGCCAACCGCGGTCATCGTCATCGCGCCCGACGAACTCAGCGCCGAGATCGTCATCGAGGGACACCGCCAGGTCGTGAGCGGCCTGGCCCCCAAGGAGACGCGGCGCGCGGCGCTGGACGTCGCCACTGGCTACGCCGCCAGGATCGGGCAGCCGGTACTGGTCGACGCGCGTGACGCCAACGGTTACTGGCGTCTGGTCGCGACCCCCTCGGGGGTCGTGCAGGCGGCGGACCAGGCTCTCTCGGACCGCCCGCAGCCGCCCATCCCGGGCACGCCCCAGGCCGGTCAGACGCCTCCGGGACGTCCTCCGGCAGCCAAGAAGGAGAGAGGCGGGGGCAGGAAGGTCCTCATCGGGGGAGCGGCGGTGCTCGCTCTGCTGCTCGTCGTCGGGGGCGGGGTGGTCGTCACCCGGTTCCTGCCCTCCGTCTCCACGGCGACGGAGGACGACGGGGCCGACGACACCGCGGTCGCCCTGGAGTTCGAGGCCCCGCCGGGGTACGCGCCCACGGTCGACTTCTCCGAGGAGCTCGCTCCGGAGACCCAGCCCGGGATCAGCCGTGACGGTTCGTACCTGGCCTACATCGACCCCGAGGAGCAGCTCAACCTGCTCGCCGACGACGGCTCGCGCGAGTGGTCGGTGGAACTGCCCTTCGAAGCGGGTGCCGGGCTCGGCGCACCCCGGTTCGTGGAGTACGGCGGCGAGGACGCCGTCGCGATGGAGACCGCCGACACCCTGTGGTTCTGGCCCGTCTCCGGCGTCAGCCCCACCAGCATCACGCTCCCCGAGTCCGGCTCCGCCCGGTACGCGGGCGACTCCGTCCTGGTCCGCACCGACGAGACCTCCTACCTGCCCATCGACGGCGAGCTGGAGGAGTTCGAGGCTCCGGGCAGCTCGGAGCCGATGCTCGCGGCCGACGACCGCGCCCTGACCGCCGTGGTGAACGGCCCCTGGCAGTGGGTCGAGCCCGGCGGCGAGGAGCGGGAGGTCCACGCGGACCGTCCCGACGGCGCCGGTGACATGGAGGGCGTGGTCACCGCCCTGCGCGAGTACGTCATCGTCCGATGGGAGGCGCAGCGGGGCGACGGCTCGATCCTGGCCTTCCACGACCGCGAGGACGGCACCCCGCTCGGCGCGGCGGAGATCGAGGAGGACGCCCTGGAGGGCGTCAGCCACCTCTCCGCGCCCATCGGCGTCGACCTGGTCGCCTACGGCCCGGTGCTGTTCTCCCCGGCCACCGGTGAGACCACCGTGGTCGCGGGCTTCACCCCCGAGGCGACGGTCGGTGCCCAGGTCTTCGGTGAACTGGACGGCGAACGGGTGGCGCTGGACGCCGCCGGTGAGCCCTCCGAGGTTCCCGAGGACACCCAGACTCCGCGCGGCCTTCTCGGCGACCGCGCGGTGGTGGTCCATGAGGGCCACCTGTATGCCATCCCCCCTGAGTAGTTCAGTTCGCAAGCGAAAGAAAGGAGTGGGATGTCCCTTAAGAAGCGGGTCTTCACGGTCACCGCGGCCGGCCTTTTCATGGCTGGTTTCTCGGTGACTCCGGCCTTCGCGGCCGAGACCGCGGACGAGACCATCCCCGATGTCACGCCTGAGGCCGCCCCGGTGGCGGTCCAGGAGTCGGCTCCGGCCCCCGCGGCTGACCCCGTGGTCGAGGTCGCTCCCATCGTGGAGCAGGCCTTCGAAGAGGTCACCACGTTCCCGGCGTTCGACTTGCCGCCGCTCTTCCCCGACCCGGGTGACGACGGTGAGGAGCCGGGCAACCCGGACCCGGGCCCGATCGATCCCCCGGACCCGGGTGACGGCGGCGACCCCGGTGACGGGGAAGGCGAGGACCCGGGCGGCGACGACGGTGACGACGGTGGCACCCCGCCCGGTGACGGCGATGGTGGCGACGACGGTGGCACCCCGCCCGGTGACGGCGGCGGTGGCGACGACGGTGGCACCCCGCCCGGTGACGGCGGCGGTGGCGACGACGGTGGCACCCCGCCCGGTGGCGGCGATGGTGGCGGCGACGGTGGCACCCCGCCCGGTGGCGGCGACGGTGGAGGCACCGACCCGGACCTGGGCACCGGCCCCGGTGACAACGGCCAGCCGCCCAACGCCAACGCCCCCGGCGCCAAGACCCCGAGCGGTCCGGCTCCGGTCGCCGGTGACACCACCGGTGGCGAGCTCGCCGCCACGGGCGTCGACATGTCGGGCTTCGTGCTCGGCGGCGCCGTCGTGGCCGGTATCGGTGCTCTGGCCCTCTGGGCCGGCAGCCGCCGTCCGGGCATGGCTGAGTAACACCGCGTCCGTTCCCACGTCCGCGTGGGTCTGACGTGTGGAAGGGCCCCGTCCGCCGGAGGAATCCGGTGAACGGGGCCCTTTCGTGTCCTCAGGTCCGTGGACGCAGCGCCGAGGCGAGCATGAAGGCAGCCACCCCCGCCGCCGCGATGGCCCAGAGCGCGCTGCCGAGTGTGAGCGAGTCGGCGAGGAAGCCCACCAGGGGAGGGAAGGCCAGGAACCCGGCCCGGCCCAGCCAGCCCACCACCGTCACCCCGTCGCCGGTGCGCACCCCCGGGATGTTCCCGGCCGCGGCCAGTGTCAGCGGGAACAGCGTGGACACGCCCAACCCCATGACACCGAAACCGATGATGGTGGTCACCGGGTGCGGCAGGAGGAGGGCGAGAGCCAGCCCACCGGCGGAGAGCAGACCGCAGGCGTGTCCCACCGCCGCCGCTCCGAACCGGTCGGTCACCCGGTCGCCGACCAGGCGGCCCACCGTCATCATCGCCTGGCAGGCCACGAACGGCATGGCGGCCAGGAAGAGCGGCGCGCCCAGTTCCGTGCTCATGTACACCGCCCCCCACGAGGCCGCGGAGTCCTCGATGCCCCCGGCCATCATCAGCATCACACCCAGCATCACCAGCAGCAGGAGTCCCTTGACCGGGATGCGGACGCGGCTCCCGTCGTGGCCGTTCACCCCGTCCGCCCGCTCGCTGTTCTCGGGCCCGGGCAGCAGCATGCGGCTGATGGCGAGGTTCACGACCACGAGCACGACCGTCACCCCGGTCAGGTGCCAGAGGATCGGCACCCCGGAACCGGCCATGGTCGCGCCGAGCAGCCCACCGGCGACCGCCGCCAGGCTCCACACGGCGTGGAAGGTGTTGATGATGCTCCGTCGGTAGCGGCGCTGCACGCGAAGACCGTGGGAGTTCTGTGCCGAGTCGGTCCAGGCGTCAGCGGAGCCCATGACGAAGAGCGCGGCGGCGAGCATCCACCAGTTCTGCGCCAGAGCGATGAATGGAAGCGCTCCCAGCGAGACCAGACTGGTTCCCACGGCGGTCCGTCCGCTGCCGAACCAGTGGATCAGCGGCCCCGCGAGCATCCCGGTGAGGATCGCCCCGAACGGCATCGCCGCGATCGCCAGCCCCAGCTCCGCGTTGGTCAGCCCCAGATCGTCCTTGATCACCGGCAGCCACGGAACGGCGTTCGTGTACGTGAACCCGTTGACGAAGAACAGGGCGGACACCGCGACCCGAGCGCGCCTGGCCTCGGGAGGGGGTCCGGTGGACTTGTCGGTCTGCGCGTTCAAGGAGGGCTCCAGGGTTCGTTTCGATGCGTGCGGATGTTATCCGGCGCGCAGGTCCGACGGGCAGTCTTTTTCCCGGGTGCGCGGACACCGGGCTTGCCATGCGACCCCGAGCCGTTTTACATAGGGGGTCCGCCCTCGTCAACGTGGAATCCCTGAGGTCCCACCAGCCCCGGCTCTCCCCCCC